>JAEUJM010000014.1 GCA_016794585.1 Acidimicrobiales bacterium | reverse complement strand
GAGGTGCAGCGCGAGATCGTGGCCTGGATGGGCCTCGGCATGGCCCGGAAGTCGCGGCGATGAGCGCCAGCGGGGGCCCGAGCAGCCCGACGACGGAGTCGTCAGGAGCGGAGAACGGGAGCGCCGGCGAGGAGCTGCTGGAGCAGCTCCAGTCCTACGCCGGTCGCCAGGTCGGCGCCCCGGTGGCCGCGCCCGACGAGGTCAACCAGGCCATGATCCGGCACTGGGTCGAGGCCGTCGACGACCAGCTGCCGATCTACACCGACGAGGAGGCCGCCGCCGCGTCGGTGCACGGCGGCATCGTCGCCCCGCCGGTGATGCTCCAGGCGTGGATCATGCGGGGCTTCCGCCCCAAGCCTGCCGAGGGCGGGAGCGCCCAGGACGACCTCATGGCCCTGCTCGACGAGGCCGGCTTCACCTCGGTGGTCGCCACCAACTGCGACCAGGAGTACGAGCGCTACCTGCGCCCCGGCGACCGCCTGACCCTGACCAGCTTCATCGAGTCGGTGTCGCCCGAGAAGACCACGGCCCTCGGCGTCGGCCACTTCGTGACCACCCGCCAGGAGTACCGCGACCAGGACGGCGAGCTCGTCGGGACGATGACGTTCCGCATCCTCAAGTTCCGTCCGGCGGCCCGCCAGGAAGCGCCCGCCGAGCGCCCGAAGCGGCCCCGGCCGGTCGTCACCCAGGACAGCCAGTTCTGGTTCGAGGGCGCCAAGGAGCACCGGCTCCTCATCCAGAAGTGCTCGGACTGCGGCGACCTGCGCCACCCGCCCGGGCCGATGTGCCACTCGTGCCAGTCCCTGCGCTGGGAGCCCGTCGAGGCCAGCGGCCGGGGCACCGTGCACAGCTACGTGGTGAACCACTACCCGCAGCTGCCGGCGTTCGACTACCCCCTGGCCATCGGCCTCATCGACCTCGAGGAGGGCACCCGCCTCGTGGCCGACATCGTCGGCATCGAGCCGGACGACATCGAGATCGGCATGGCCGTCGAGCTCGAGTGGGCCGACCACGACCCCGACCTCTCCCTTCCCCAGTTCCACCCTGTGACCGCCGGAGGCGCGTGATGGACTTCTCCTTCAGCGAAGAGCAGCAGGCCGTCCAGGGCCTCGCCGCCCAGATCTTCGAGGGCCAGGCCACGGCCGAGCGCGTGCGCGAGGTCGAGGCCGGCGCCGAGCGCTTCGACCGAGAGCTCTGGGCCGAGCTGGCCAAGGCCGGCCTGCTCGGCATCGCCCTGCCCGAGTCGGTCGGCGGCGCCGGCCTGGGTCTCGTCGAGGCCCTCCTCGTCCAGGAGGAGGCCGGCCGCCGCGTGGCGCCGACCCCGCTCTGGCCCACGGTCTTCCTCGGCGCCCTGCCCATCGCCGAGTTCGGCTCTGACGCGCTCCAGCAGGCGTGGCTGCCCGGCGTGGTCGCCGGCGACGTCATCCTCACCGGCGCGTTCGAGGAGTTCGGCGCCAACGACCCGCTGCGCCCCGGCGTCACCGCCGAGCGCGCCGACGGCGGCTGGCGCCTCACCGGCTCCAAGCCGGCCGTGCCCAACCCCCACGTGGCCGACCGCATCCTCGTCTCCGCCGTGACCGGCGACGGCTCGATCGGCGTCTTCCTCGTCGACCCGGCCGCTGACGGCGTGACCGTGGTGACCGAGGAGGCGACGAACCGCCAGATCCACGGTGAGCTCGCCCTCGACGGCGTGGTCGTGGCCGACGCCGACGTGCTCGGCGACCCCGCCGGCGGCGCCGAGGTCATCGGGTGGCTGCTGGCCCGGGCCAAGCTCGGCCTGGCCGCCCTCGCCGTCGGCGTGTGCGAGCAGGCCCTGCGCGCCACCGCCGAGTACACCTCGGAGCGCCACCAGTTCGGCCGGCCGCTGTCCACCAACCAGGGTGTGGCCCTGCGGGCGGCCGACGCCTACATCGACACCGAGGCCATGCGGGCCGTCCTGTGGTCCGCGGCCTGGCGGCTCACCGAGGGCCTCCCCGCCGAGCAGGAGGTCGCCATGGCCAAGTGGTGGGCCACCGAGGGCGGCCACCGGGTGGTGCACAGCACCCAGCACCTCCACGGCGGCATCGGCGCCGACATCGACTACCCGCTGCACCGCACCTTCCTGTGGGCCAAGCAGGCGGGCGACACGTTCGGCGGCGCCAGCCACACGCTGGTCGGCCTCGGCGCCGACCTGGCCGCGGCGGCCAAGGAGGGGGCGGCGTGAGCGTCACCGCCAGCCTGGCGTTCGCCGACGTGGCCGAGGGCGACGAGCTGCCGCCCCTCGAGATCCCCCTGACCCGGTCGCTCATCGTCGCGACCGCCATCGCCTCCCGGGACTACCAGGACGTCCACCACGACCCCGACCTCGCGGTTGACCGGGGGTCGCCGGACATCTTCATGAACATCCTGTCGACCAACGGGTTCGTCGGTCGGTTCATCACCGACTGGGCCGGGCCCGACGCGATCCTGAAGAAGGTCGGCATCCGCCTCGGCGCCCCGAACTACCCGGGCGACACCATGACCATGACCGGCACGGTGTCCGCCGTCGACGAGGCCACGAAGACCGTGACCGTCGACGTCGTCGGCGCCAACAGCCGCGGCAACCACGTGACCGGCCAGGTCACGCTGGTCCTGCCCTGACCGCCCGTCGCACGAACGCCCGAGGAACGCCCAGATGAGCAAGTCCAACCTCCTGAAGGACAAGGCCTCGATCGTCGGCATCGGCGCCACCGAGTTCTCGAAGGACTCGGGGCGCAGCGAGATGTCGCTCGCCTGCGAGTCGGTCAAGGCCGCCGTCGAGGACGCCGGGCTCACGCCCCAGGACGTCGACGGCATGGTCTGCTTCAGCGCCGAGACCAACCCCGAGATCGACATCGCCAAGCACCTGGGGATGGAGGAGCTCACCTTCTACAGCCGGATCCACCACGGCGGCGGCGCCGCGGCGGCCACGATCCAGCAGGCGGCCATGGCCGTGGCCACCGGCGTGGCCGACGTGGTGGTCGCCTACCGGGCCTTCAACGAGCGGTCGGGCCATCGTTTCGGCACCGGCGTGCAGGACCGGCCGCCGGCGGTCAACGCCGAGAACGCCCTCTACTCCTGGTACTCGCCCCACGGCCTGCTCACGCCGGCGCAGTGGGTGGCCATGTTCGCCCGGCGCTACATGCACGAGACCGGCGCCACCAGCGAGGACTTCGGCCGGGTCGCGGTGGCGAGCCGGAACTACGCCGCCACCAACCCGAAGGCGTTCTTCTACGAGCGACCGGCCACGCTGGAGGACCACCAGAACAGTCGGTGGATCGTCGAGCCGCTGCACCTGCTCGACTGCTGCCAGGAGAGCGACGGCGGCCAGGCCATCGTCGTGACCTCGACCGAGCGGGCCCGGGACCTGCCCAACCCGCCGGCGGTCATCTCCGCGGCGGCGCAGGGCACGTACCCCGAGCAGGAGATGATGACGTCGTACTACCGGCCGGAGCTCGGCATCCCCGAGATGGGCATCGTGGCCGAGCAGCTCTACGCCACCGCCGGCATCGGCCCCGACGACATCCAGACCGCCATCCTCTACGACGCCTTCAGCCCCATGGTGCTGCTGACCCTCGAGGAGTTCCGCTTCTGCCCCCGCGGCGAGGCCAAGGACTTCCTGCGCGACGGCCACATCGAGGCCGACGGCCGCCTGCCCATCAACACCAACGGCGGCCAGCTCGGCGAGGCCTACATCCACGGCATGAACGGCATCGCCGAGGCGGTCCGCCAGGTGCGGGGCACCTCGGTGAACCAGGTGGCGAACGTCGAGAACGTGCTCGCCACCGCGGGCACCGGCGTCCCCACCAGCGCCCTCATCCTCCACGTCGACCGCTAGCCCGCACCCCCGTTCTCGACGCAATAGCTGTCGGAATGCGACAGGTATGGCGTCGAGTTCGCGGCCTCAGCCGGTGAAGGCGGGGGTCACGGCCGTGGGGTCGGCGGGCTCGCTCGGCGGCGGGGCGCCGCCGGCGAAGTAGAGCGTGACGAACCGGTAGCCCTCGCCGAAGTCGATCGGGACCGAGCGGTCGACGGCGACCAGGATGCACTGGTTCGAGCGGAGGCAGTCGACCGTCCCGGACGCCGTGTCGAGCCGGTCGTTCACGGCGTAGGTGGTGTCGACCTCGCCATCGGCGTCGGCGGTGAGGTGCTGCACCCGGTCGAGCTCGCAGCCGCCGCCGTCGAGGTCGCTGCTGATCGAGCACTCGACCACGTCGACCGGGCCGTCGGGTGTGTAGCCCACGCCGTGCAGTTGGACGACCTGCCCGTCGACGAGGTCGGTGTGGGGTGTGACCTCGACCTCCAGGTCGGGGCGGAGGGGCGCATCCGGGTCGAAGGTGACGGGCGCCGCTCCGAAGCGGTCGTAGTCGTCGTTGGCCGCGACGACGACCTCGCAGGGCGTGCTGCGGCAGTCGGTGTCGGAGCTCCCCGTGCCCAGGTACACCGGGAAGCGGGCCCGCACCACGAGGTCCTCGCTCACCTCGCCGGCGGCGTCGGCGGTCGCGAACTCGACCTGTCCGCCACAGGACTCGGTGAGCTCGGTCGTGCCCACGGGGCACTGGCCGAGGACGACCGACTCGTCGGCCCGGAAGCCGGTGGCGGTCACGTGCACGACCTGGCGGTCGACGAGGTCGGTGCTCGGGTCGACCGCCACCGTGGGAGGGGGCTCGAGGGGGCCAGCGGGATCGAAGCCGAGTTGGGCCGTCGCCCGACCGGTCCTCGAGTCGGCGAGGAAGCGGCAACCGTCGGCGTAGGTGCGGCAGTCGAAGTCGCCGAGTGCGGTGTGCAGGATGGCGCTGACGTAGAGGGACCGGGTGAAGGCGCCGTCGGCATCGGAGGCGAAGACGTCGGCGGAGCCGAGCCCGGCGCAGCCGTTGACCCCTCGTCCGTTGACGCACTGCACGATGCCCACGACGTCATCGGATCCGAACCCGGACCCCTCGACGGTCACCAGCTGGCCGTCGACGAGATCGGTGTCCGGGGTGACCGTCATCGTCCGATTCGCCTCGGCCCCACCCGAGGGCGCGCCGCCGTCGGTGGCCGGAAAGGCGTCCGCCTGCGTCGCACCGAACGTCGGCGGGTCGCCGGGATCGCCGAAGGTGCCGCCGCCACCTGCGCCTGCGGGCGCGCCGAGCGAGAGTGCACTCGTCACGACGAGCGCCACCATTCCCAGCACCGCGCCCTTGCGTCGCATCGCAACCCCCGTCGGCCCGCCCGAACCCTATATGGCGCGTCCGGCCGCACGCCGTTCTCGAGGCAATAGCCCCCGTATTCCGGGGGCTATTGCCTCGAGTTGGTGGGGCTCGAGCGCGAGAGGCGGAGCCAGCCCTCGGGGCTGACTGCCACCGCGCGGTAGCCGCGGTCGAAGGCGGGGACGAGGACGGCCCGCTGGGCGGCGCGCCAGCGGCGGGCGACGTCCAGGTCGGTGCGGCGCAGGGCCTCGACGTCCTCGGGGAGCCAGACCGCCAGGTCGGCGTCGGGCGGGTCGGTGTCGAGCAGGATCGGCCCGCCGTCGCGGTCGGTGTCGAGCACCGGGTAGGCCCCCGTCGGCTGCGCCGCGACGGGGTCGGTGGCCGGTGCGTCGTCGACCGACCAGTGCACGACGAGGCGGTCGGTGTGGTCGCCGGCGTTGATGGCGTCGTCGAGCACGCCGTAGAAGTCCTCGACGTAGCGCACGCCCACGGCCCCGAGCCGGGTGAGGTTGAACCAGGCGTTGCGGCGGACGAGCGGGTCGAAGGTCCAGCGCACCTCGGCCAGGCCGGCGCCCCGGGCCCAGTCCCGCTGGTGCTGCTTGAGTGCGAAGCCGACGCCCCGGCCCTGGTGACCCGGCAGGACGCCGGCGACGTGCGAGTGCAGGAAGCGGGTGCCGGCGGTGTCGTGCCCGAGCCAGCCGGCGGCGGCGCCCACGAGTCCGCGCTCCTCGTCGTACGCCCCGACCACGTAGTTGCCCGAGTCGGCCAACGCCACGAGCACCTCCCCGGGGAAGGGCTCCGCGCCGTTCGGCGTGGCCCAGATCTCGCCGAAGAGGACCGCGACCGCATGGCACTCCTCGGCGCTCTCCAACCCCCGGACCAGCATCTCGCTCGCCCCGGTGAGGTCAGTCACGAGGCGGGCTCGGGTGGGCAAGTGCAACGGTGTCTGACACCGTTGCAGTGGCGGTGGGTGTCCGCAGCGGGGGGGTCACGAGGGGCGGAGCCACTCGGCGTGGGTGGTGAAGCGCTCGAGGAGCTCGGGGATCGGGGTGACGCCGAGGCCGGGGGCGGTGGGGACGTCGAGGCCGCCGTCGCGGAGGACCAGGGGCTCGGTGAGGTCGGTGGTGAAGAACCGGTCGGAGCCGGAGGTGTCGCCCGGGAGGGTGAAGCCGGGCAGCGCCGCCAGCGCGGCGTTGGCCGCCCGACCGAGACCGGTCTCGACCATGCCGCCGCACCAGACGGGCACCCCCCGCTCCCGGCAGGCGTCGTGCACCCGCACCGCCTCGAGGTAGCCGCCGACCCGCCCGGCCTTGATGTTGACCACCGAGCAGGCGCCGCGGTCGATGGCGTCGACCGCGCCGGCAGCCGAGAGGATGCTCTCGTCGAGGCACACCGGCGTGCGCAGGCGCATGGCCAGCTCCACGTGGCCGGCCACGTCGTCCTCGGCGAGGGGCTGCTCGATCAGCAGCAGATCGAGCTCGTCGAGGCCGGCGAGGTGCTCGGCGTCGGCCACCGTGTAGGCGGTGTTGGCGTCGACCTGCAGCGGCACGTCGGGACCGATGTGGTCGCGGACGGCCCGGACGGCGTCCACGTCGAAGCCCGGCTCGATCTTCAGCTTGATGCGCCGGTAGCCGTCGGCCAGGTAGCCGTCGACCACGTCGACCAGCTCGGCGATCGACGGTTGGATGCCCACCGACACGCCCGAGGGGACCCACGACTCGGTGGCGCCGAGGTGGGTGGCGAGCGACACGCCGGCGGCCCGCAGCTCGGCATCGAGGACGGCCATCTCCAGCGCCGCCTTGGCCATGCGGTGGTCCTTCACGTGCTCGGTGAGGGGCCGCACCGCGTCAGCCGTCACCTCGTCGCCCGCCGTGAACAGCGCCGGCACCAGCCAGCGCCGCAGCACCTCGGCGGCGCCGGTCAGGAACTCCGAGGAGTAGAAGGGGTCGGTCATGGCGACGCACTCGCCCCAGCCCTCGCCGGCGTCGGTGACCGCCCGCAGCACGACGCACTCCTTGACCAGCTCGGTGCCGAACGACGTCCGGAACGGCGAGACGAGCGGCAGCTCGACCACCCGCAGCTCCACCGCCTCCAGCCGCACCGGATCAGGCGTCCCCAGCGAGCGTCGGGCGCGGCCGACGAGGGACGAGGAGGCCTCGATGATCGCGGTGAGGCGCCAGCCGAAGAGCCACGGGCAGGCCTACCAGCCCTTGAACTCGGTGGGGCGGCGCTCCTTGAAGCTGTTCACGCCCTCGTTGGCGTCGAAGCTGGTCATGATCAGGTCCTGGACCATGGCCTCCTCGCCGAAGTGGGTGGTGCGGTCGACGTCGAGCGAGCGGTTGAGCAGCCACTTGGACAGCCCGATGGCCTTGGTCGGCCCGGCGGCGAGGCGCTCGGCCCACTCCCGGGCGGCGGCCTCGAGCTCGTCGGCGGGGACGACCTTGTTGACGATGCCGAGCCGCAGCGCCTCGTCGGCGGGCAGGTCGTCTCCGAAGAAGATGAGCTCCTTGGCCTTGTGCAGGCCGACGATGCGGGGGAGCAGGTAGGCGCCGCCGCCGTCGGGGGCGATGCCCCGGCGCACGAACACCTCGATGAAGCGCACGCCCTCGGCGGCGATCACGAGGTCGGCGGCGAGGGCCATGTGGGCGCCGATGCCCGCCGCCGTGCCGTTGACCGCGGCGATGACGGGCTTCTCGCAGTCCATGATCGCGGCGATCAGGCGCTGGGCGCCGTTGGCGATCATGCGGGTGACGTCACCGATGGCCCGTTCGGGGGCACCCTCCGGCGGCGGCTCCGTGGGCCCGGGCTGGGCGGCCCGCAGGTCGGCGCCGGTGCAGAAGCCCTTCGTGCCCGCGGCGGTGAGGACGACCGCCCGCACGTGCAGCGACGCCGAGGCGTCGGCCAGCAGCTCGATCAGCCGGTTGCGCTGGCTCGGCGTGATGGCGTTGGCGGCCTCGGGGCGGTTCAGGGTGATCCACGCCACGCCGTTCTCGACCCGGTGGAGCAGGTCGTCGTCCGGGGTGGCGTCAGGCGTGGTGTCGGGGCTGGCATCGGTCACCCCGTCATCGTGCCACGGGCGCCTCCCACCGAGAATTCCTGTGAGTGGACGCGGTGACGCCCGAACGCCGACGCCGGTCAACTGCCGGGGGACCCGGTCAACTGCCGGCGTCGGCGCGTGTTCGCACCCTCAGCTGCCGATGTCGAGCTTCTTGGCCCGGGCGAAGCGGTCGGCCACGTTCTCCCAGCTGACGATGTTCCAGAGGGCGTCGACGTAGTCCGCCTTCACGTTCTTGTACTGGAGGTAGAACGCGTGCTCCCAGGCGTCGAACACGAGCAGGGGCGCCGCGCTCTGGCCGATGTTGCCCTGGTGGTCGTAGACCTGCTCGACGAAGAGGCGCCCGCCCATGGGGTCGTAGGCGAGGACGCCCCAACCCGACCCCTGCACCGTCGTGGTGGCCGCGGTGAGCTGGCCCTTGAAGCCGTCGAACGAGCCGAAGCTCTCGACGATGGCGTCGGCGAGGTCGCCCTCGGGCTTGTCGCCCCCGTCGGGGCTGAGGTTGGTCCAGAAGATGGAGTGCAGGATGTGACCCGAGAGGTTGAACGCCATCGTCTTCTGGAGCCCGACGATGGACTCGAACTCGCCCGAGTCGCGGGCCGCGGCCAGCTTCTCGAGGGTGTCGTTGGCGCCCTTCACGTAGGCGGCGTGGTGCTTGTCGTGGTGCAGTTCGAGCACCTCGGCGGAGTAGTGGGGCTCCAGGGCGCCGAAGTCGTAGGGCAGGTCGGGAAGCGTGTACTGAGCCATGTCGAGGAGGCCTTTCGGATGTCGTCGGAAACGTCGGGGATCCCTCCCACCCCTCTCTACCCCGGTTTCCCGACTTTTGACCGGTGCCCCCTAACATGGCCGCCGGTTTGAGAACACGTTCTAGGAGATCCCGACACATGCCTGGCTACCTCGAAGGAAAGTCCATCGCGATCACCGGCGCCGGCCGGGGGATCGGGCGAGCGGTGGCGTTGCTGGCCGCCGCCGAGGGGGCCAAGGTGGTCGTGGCCGACTACGGCGTCTCCATGTCGGGTGAGGACCCCAGCAGCGAGGTCGCCGACGCCGTCGTGGCCGAGATCGTCGCCGCCGGCGGCGAGGCCGTGGCCGTGGCCGACACCGTCACCACCATGGAAGGCGGCGAGCGCATCGTCCAGACCGCCATCGACTCGTTCGGCAAGATCGACGGCGTCGTCACCGTGGCCGGGAACCTCCGCGAGCGCATGTTCTTCAACATGTCCGAAGACGAGTGGGACGCGGTCGTGGAGACCCACCTCAAGGGCACCTTCACCGTGTTCCGGGCCGCCGCCCCCCACTTCAAGGCGCAGTCGTCGGGCCGCTTCGTCGCCTTCACCTCGGGGGCCTTCGCCGGCAGCATCGCCCAGGCCAACTACGCGTCGGCCAAGGGCGGCATCGTCTCGCTCGTACGCAGCGTGGCCGCCGGCATGCACCGCTACGGCGTCACCGCCAACGCCATCGCCCCGGTGGCCCGCACCCGCATGTCCGAGAACGTGCCCATGGAGCTCGAGATGGGAGGCCCCGAGGACGTCGCTCCGATGGTGGCCTACCTGCTCTCGGACAAGGCCCAGGAGGTCACCGGCCAGATCTACACCGCCAACGGCGGCACCATCGCCGTCTGGGACCAGCCCCATGAGGTGCGGGAGATGAAGAAGGACGGCCGGTGGACCCTCGAGGAGATCGAGGCCCGCTTCGACGAGGTGGGCATCGAGCCGATGCCGCTGATCGCAATGATCGAGGAGCGTCGGGCCGCCGCCGCCTCGGGTGAGAAGCCGAACGCCTCCTGAGGTCGGGGCGAGGAGCCGGGGGGAATCGACGTGGGCCTGACCGACGAGTTCCACGAGCTGGCCGGTCGGGTCCGCAACTGGGGCCGCTGGGGTGACGAGGACGAGATCGGCACCCTGAACCTCGTCACGCCCGAGGTGCGCCGGCGTGCCGCCGCGTCGGTGCGCTCCGGTCGGGCGTTCTCCCTCGCGCTGCCCCTGGACGAGGACGAGGGCATCCAGGTGGGGGTCATCCCCGACCGCAACAACCCCGTGCACCGCATGACGATGATCAACGGGGCCCTCGACGCCGAGGACCCCGAGGCCTTCACCAGCGACGACGCCGTGGACCTCTCGCTCCAGGCCGCCACCCACTGGGACGGCCTGTGCCACGTCAGCTACGGGGGCCACATCTACAACGGCTACCCGGCGGACTCCATCGACGAGGCCGGCGCCAGTCGCTGCGGCATCCACCGCATCACCACGCTCACCAGTCGGGGCGTGCTGCTCGACGTGGCCCGGGTCAAGGGCGTCGACGTCCTCGAGGCGGGGTACCCCATCACCGCCGCCGACCTCGACGCCGCCGAGGAGCTCGCCCGGGTGACGATCCAGCCCGGCGACGTGGTGCTGGTACGCACCGGCCAGTACGGGCTGTTGCCCGACAAGTGGGCCTACACCCTCGGCGGTGCCGGCCTCACGATGGCCACGGCGCTCTGGTTCCGCGAGCACGACGTCGCCGCGGTCGCCACCGACAGCCTCGCCTTCGAGGTCTACCCCTTCGATGGCGGCATGACCCTGCCCGTCCACCTGCTCCACCTGGTGGAGATGGGCATGACCCAGGGCCAGAACTGGGTGCTCGACGACCTCGCCGCCGACTGCGCCGACGACGGCCAGTACGACTTCCTCCTGGAGGCCTCCCCGTTGCCCTTCGTGCGGGCGGTGGGGTCACCCGTGAACCCCGTGGCGGTCAAGTAGCCGGCATCCCCTGCGAGGGGAGCTTCCACCGGTGGTGCCCGGCGCCCGTGCTACGTTCCGCCCGCCCCACCCTTCCCGAGGAGGCCCGAGGTGCGTCGAATCGTCGTGTTGCTCGTTGTGATGACGGCCGGTCTGGCGATCGGCGTCGCGCCGTCGTCGGCCCAGGCCGGCGCCACGATCGTGATGACGCCCAACCCCGTGGAAGCGGGAGCGGACGTCACCATCACCAACACCCCCGATGCGGCATCGATCTGCCAGCCGTCCACGACGACGCGGGAGGTCGGTTCGCCCGAGGGCGGCGATGTCGTCGTGCTGCTCGACCAGTTCCAGGGCCCGAACGAGATCCTGACCGCGGCGTCCGCGGACTCCGCCGGCAACTGGCAGGTGGTCGTCCAGGTCCCCGAGGCCGGCGAGTACAACGTGCTCGCCACGTGCCAGCTGAACGACGTGGCCTACCAGCCGCAGACCCTCTCGGTCACGGCTGCCGCCGAGCCGCCCACCGAGCCGCCGCCGTCCGCCCCGCCTGCGGCTCCCGCCCAGCCGCAGGCCGCCGCTCCCGCCTTCACGGGCTGAGCGAAGGCGGCCCGGCCCGCGTGCCCACCCCCGAGGTGACGGTCGGCGTCGACATCGGCACGACGTCGGTCAAGGCCGTCGCCGCCGACGGCGAGGGCAACGTCGTCGCCCGGGCGCGGGTGCGTCATCCGATCGGGATCCCGGCCCCCGGGCGTTTCGAGCACGACATCGACCGCGCGTGGCGGCGCAACGTCCGCCGAGCCTTCCGGGAGGTCAGCCGGGACCTCGACGTGCGGGGTGTGAACGTCGCCGCCATGGTCCCGTCGCTCGGGGCGGTCGACGCCAAGGGCCGGGCCCTGACCCCCGGTCTGCTCTACGGCGACGAGCGCGGACGCACCGACGGCGGGGCCGACCCGGCGTCGAGCGGTGAGCTCGTCGAGTTCCTGCGCTGGCTGGCGGCCGAAGCGCCCGCCGCCGCCGGCTTCTGGCCGGCCCAGGGTGTGGCGAACCACGCGCTGTCGGGGGAGGGGGCCATCGACACGGTGACGGCCATGACCGCCCTGCCGCTGTTCACCGGGGTCCAGTGGGACGCGGACGTGGCCGGCGCCGCCGGCGTTCGCCTCGACCAGCTCCCCCGGGTGGTGCCGGGCAGCCAACCGGTCGGCACGGTCACGGGCACCGACGTGCTGGTCGGCGGCGGCACCATCGACGCGTTCGGCGAGCAACTCGTCGCGGGCGCCGACGATGCCGGCGACGTCCTGGTCATCCTCGGCACCACCCTCATCACGTGGGCGGTGATCGACGAGTGGCGTGAGGTGCCGGGCCTCTGGACCATCCCCCACACCGCACCGGGGAAGGTCCTCCTCGGCGGGCCCAGCAACGCCGGCGGGCTCTTCCTCAACTGGGCGACGGGCCTCCTCGGGCGGGCGACCGACACCGTCGACCCGCACCACGTCCCCGTCTGGCTGCCGTACGTGCGGGGCGAGCGCACGCCGCTGCACGACCCGGATCGGCGGGCGGTGCTGCACGACCTGGACCTCACCCACGGCGCCGCGGCCGCCCGCCGCGCGGCCTACGAGGCCGCCGGCTTCGTGGTGCGCCACCACCTCGACCTCGGCGAGGTCGATGCCCGCCGCATCGTGGCCACCGGCGGGGGCACCCATTCGATCGAGTGGGTGCAGTGCCTGGCCGATGCCACCGGGCTGCCCGTCGACGTCGTCGCCGTCCCCGAGGGCGGCGCCCTGGGCGCCGCCTATCTCGCCCGGGTGACGGCGGGGCTCGAACGGTCGGCCGCCGATGCCGGTCGCTGGGCGCGGACCGGTCGGCGGGTCGAGCCCGATCCGACGTGGGCGGGACCGATGGAGCGGCGCTACCAGCGCTTCCGTGAGCTCACTGCGGCGGCGGGCGCCTAGCGTCGGGCCGCGCCCGTCCTCGGCCTCAGAACCAGCGATCTAGGCTCCCCGAAGCGAAGGGGGAGGCCGTGTTCGAGGAGACGGAAGCACCGCGGTTGCAGCGGGGGTGGTCAGACGGTTCTGGCGCGCCCGGGTCCCCCCGGCCGTCCGACGTCCGAGACGGTCGGGCGCTCCGCCCGGCGGACGCCTGAGAGGCGCAGACCGTGCCCCTCGGCGTCTCCGACGACCACCTCGCACTGCACGCCGCCGCCTCGCGTTGGGCGTCGGACCGCTGCCCGCCGGCGGTGCCGCGCTCGCTGCTCGATCGTGACGACGAGCCGTTACCGGAGTTCTGGGGCGAGCTCGCCGGCCTCGGCTGGCTGGGCCTGCACATCGACGAGGCGCACGGCGGTGAGGGCTACGGACTGGGTGAGCTCGCGGTGGTGCTCGAGGAGCTGGGGCGGGTCTGCGCGCCCGGGCCCTTCCTCCCCACGGTCCTGACCAGCTCGCTGATCCAGCGGCACGGCACCGCCACGCAGCGCGATCGCTGGTTGCCGGGCCTGGCCGACGGGTCGGTGCGGGGTGCGGTCGCATTCGGCGCCGGCGTCCTGACCAACGACGCGGGGGCCGCTTCCGAGCGACCGCACGCGTCGGGCACCCTGCGCCCGGTGCTCGGCGGCGGTCTCGCCGAGCTGTTCGTGGTGCCGGTCGAGATCGAGGGCCGTGAGCACTGGTACGTGGTCGATCGGGGCGAGGTCGACGTGACCCTCCTGCCCAGCCTCGACCCCACCCGTCGGGTGGCCGCGGTCACCGCGGATGGCGCGGCCCTCTCGCTCGACGCTGCGCTCGTGGGTGTCACGCGACGCCACGTGCTGGACCTCGCCGTCACCCTCCTCGCCGCGGAGTCCGTCGGTGGGGCCGCGTGGTGTCTCGACACCGCGGCCGGGTACGCGAAGGTGCGCGAGCAGTTCGGGCGCCCGATCGGCCAGTTCCAGGCGGTGAAGCACCGCTGCGCCGACCTGCTGCTGTCCCTCGAGCAGGCGCGGGCCGCGGCGTGGGACGCGGCTCGTGAAGCCGACGAGGGGGCCGAGGACGCCCTCGCCGCCGCGGTGGCCGGCGCGCTCGTGCCGGAGGCCTACGCCGCGGCGGCGAAGGACTGCATCCAGGTGCTCGGCGGCATCGGCTTCACCTGGGAGCACGACGCCCACCTGTACCTGAAGCGCTCGATGGCCGTCCGCGCGCTCACCGGCGGCGCCGGGCCCTGGCGGCGACGGGTGGCCGACCTCGCCGCCGCCGATGCCCGCCGCTCCCTCGCCGTGGAGCTGCCCGAGGGCCATGATGAGATCCGAGCCGAGGTCCGCCGCTTCGTGGCCGAGACCACCGCGGCCGACAAGGCCGAGTGGACACCGAGGATGGCCGACGCGGGGTATCTCGTTCCCTACTGGCCCCCACCCTGGGGCCGGGGTGCGGGGCCCGTCGAGCAACTCGTCATCGACGAGGAGTTCGCCGCGGCCAAGCTCCGTCGCCCCCACCTCCAGGTGGGGGCGTGGGTGCTCCCCACCCTGATCGCCCACGGCACGCCCGACCAGCAGGAGCGTTGGATCCCCGGCACCTTGCGCGGGGAGATCTCGTGGTGCCAGATGTTCAGCGAGCCCGGCGCGGGCTCCGACCTCGCCTCACTGACCACGCGCGCCCAGCGCGCCGAGGGCGGCTGGTTGCTCACCGGCCAGAAGGTGTGGACGACCCTGGCCCACCAGGCCGACTTCGCCATCTGCCTCGCACGAACGAACCCAGATCGGCCCAAGCACGACGGCATCACGTGCTTCATCGTCGACATGGACGCGGAGGGCCTCGACATCCGCCCGCTCCGCGAGCTGACCGGCCACGAGATGTTCAACGAGGTCTTCCTCGACGAGGTCTTCGTGCCCGACGACGCGGTGGTGGGCGCCGTCGACGACGGTTGGAGAGCGGCGCGCACCACGCTCGAGAACGAGCGGGTGTCGATGGGCAGCGGCCCGTCGTTCGGTCCCGGGGTCGAGAACCTGCTGCGTCTGGCGCTCGGCGGCGGTCACGCCGACGACCCCGTGGTGCTCGACCAGCTCGGTGCCCTCCTGGCCGAGGGTCAGAGCCTCGCCGTGCTCGGCCTGCGCACCACCCTGCGGGCACTCGCCGGCGCCGAGCCCGGCCCCGAGTCGAGCGTCCGCAAGCTGCTGGGCGTCGAGCACGAGCAGCGGGTGCAGGAAGCGGGGCTGGCCCTCCTGGGGGACCAGGGCGCGGTCGTCGACGGCGAGGCCGGCCTCTGGATCGCAGGATTCCTCGGCAACCGCTGCCTCACCATCGCCGGCGGCACCAGCGAGGTGCAACGCAACGTGATCGCCGAGCGCCTGCTCGGTCTTCCCCGAGACCCCGAACCGACGAAGGAGCACTGAGCGATGCCCACTCTGGAGACCGTCAAGGGGCCCATCGACACCAGCGAGCTGGGGCCGACGCTGATGCACGAGCACGTCTTCGTCCTCAGTCCGGAGATCCTCCAGAACCACCCCGAGTACTGGGACGAGGGGGAGCGGGTCACCGACGCCGTGGCGAAGCTGCGTCAGCTGAAGAGCGCCGGCATCGACTCGATCGTCGATCCGACCGTCCTCGGCCTCGGCCGCTATCTCCCGCGGGTGCAGGAGATCGCGGCGCAGATCGACCTCAACATCGTGGCGGCCACGGGGCTCTACACGTACGACGAGCTGCCGTTCTTCTTCCGGCTGAAGCCCGGGCCCGGCGCGCTCGTCGAGGGGCCCGAGCCCATGACCGCCATGTTCGTCAGGGACATCACCGAGGGCATTGCCGACACCGGGGTGAAGGCCGCCATCCTCAAATGCGCCACCGACGAGAAGGGCGTCACCCCGGGCGTCGAACGGGTGCTGCGAGCGTGTGCCCGCGCCCACCGCGAGACCGGGGTCCCCATCACCACCCACACCGAGGCGGCCAGCTTCCGTGGACGGGACCAGCAGCGGGTGTTCGAGGAGGAGGGCGTCGACCTCAGTCGGGTCGTGATCGGACACTGCGGCGATTCCGCCGACCTCGACTACCTGCGCGAGCTCATGGACAAGGGCTCGATCATCGGCATGGACCGCTTCGGGGTGGATGCGTACGCCCCCTTCGACCAGCGGGTGCAGGTGGTGGCCGACCTCTGCGAGCAGGGCTACGCCGACCGCATGGTCCTCGCCCACGACGCCGCCTGCTACATGGACTGGATCGACCAGGACCTCAAGGAGGTGGTGCTGCCCAACTGGCACTACACCCACATCTCGAACGACGTCCTGCCCGCCCTGCGCGCCCGGGGCGTCACCGACGACCAGATCGACCAGATGCTGGTGGGCAACCCCCGCCGCCTCTTCGACACGACCGCCCTCGGAGGGTACTGATGAGCGACGACCGCACCCACGACGACCGCCAGGACCTCGCCGACGGCCAGGTCCCCGACCCCGCCCGGATGGCCGACGTGGTCGCCATCCAGGGCCTCGCCGTCGCCTATGCCGGGGCGGTGGACGATGCCGACTGGGACCGCTGGGAGGCCCTGTTCACGGCTGACGCGCACATCGACTACGCGTCTTCGGGCGGGATCGTGGGCACTCCTGCGGAGGTGGCGGCATGGATGCCCGACGCGATGTCCATCTTCACCTGGACGATGCACTCGATCTTCACCCACGAGATCCACTTCACAGGTGCGGACACCGCCACCGGTCGGGTCCACCTGCTCAACCGCAACGGCGTGGAGTGGAAGGGCGAGGAGGAGATCTTCGACGTGGGCGGCTTCTACGAGGACGACTACGTCCTCGTGGACGGCCATTGGCGCTTCCGGCGTCGGGTCGAGCGCACGATCTACCTCGACGGTGGCGGCTTCGCGGCGATGCTCCGGGAGATGATCGCCAAACAACAGGGCTGACCGCGGGTTCGATCGTCGTAACCGAGTTCCACCAACGAATCGCTTGCGAACACCACGAATCGCGATGAAGATGGTTGGACCAACCAAATTTGGGGAGGGCGGACCATGGGAGACTCGACGTTGGTCGAGCCGGGCGGGGGTGGCGGCACCGGTGCCGGCGCCGGTGCCGGTGCCGGTGAGAAGGGCCTCAAGGGCGGGGCCCTCGGCCTGCTGTCCACGGTGGTCATCGGCGTGGCGTCGACCGCGCCGGGCTACAGCCTCGCCGCCACCCTGGGCTTCGTCATCACCGCAGTGGGCTTCCAGTCCGCCGCGATCATGTGGGTGGCCTTCATCCCCATGGCCTTCACCGCGGCGTCCTACTACTACCTGAACCGGGCCGATCCTGACTGCGGCACGACGTTCTCCTGGGTCACCAGGGCCATGGGCCCGACCGCGGGATGGTTCGGTGGCTGGGCGATCATCGTCGCCGACGTGATCGTGATGGCCGCCCTGGCCCAGATCGCCGGCATCTACACCTTCTTGTTGTTCGGAGCCGACGGCCTGGCCAACGACACCTTCTGGGTCACCACGCTGGGGGTGGTGTTCATCGTCGTGGTCACCTGGATCTGCTACATCGGCATCGAGGTCTCGGCGAAGACGCAGTACTTCCTGCTCGCGATGGAGCTCGTCGCCCTCGGGCTCTTCACGGTGATCGCTCTCGTCCGGGTGTACTTCGGCGACGTCGAGGGCTCGGTCGACCCGTCGCTCAGCTGGCTCAACCCCTTCGAGATCCAGAGCACCAGCGCCCTCGTCACCGGCATCCTGCTGGCCGTGTTCATCTACTGGGGCTGGGACTCCGCGGTCACCGTCAACGAGGAGTCCGAGGACGCGGCGAAGACCCCCGGTCGTGCGGCCGTGATCAGCACGCTCGTGCTCGTCGGGATCTACGTCGTGGTCACCATCGCGGCCATGGCCTTCGGCGGCGTCGAGGCGCTCGCCGACCAGGACGACGTGCTCGCCGTGCTCGGCGACGAGGTGATGGGCACCACCCTCGGCAAGCTGCTCATCATCGCGGTGCTCACCTCGGCGGCGGCTTCGTGCCAGACAACGATCCTGCCCACCACGCGGACGTCGCTTTCGATGGCGGCCAAGGGGGCGGCGCCGAAGTACTTCGCCCGCATCCACCCGCGCTTCTACACGCCGAGCACGTCCACGATCTGGATGGGCATCCTCTCGGTGGTCTGGTACGTGGGGCTGACCATCGTGTCCGAGGACGTGCTCAACGACTCGTTGCTGTCACTGGGCCTGATGATCGCCTTCTACTACGGGCTCACGGCCTTCGCCTGCGTCGTGTACTACCGCAAGCACCTGTTCACGAGCGCCAAGAACCTCGTCTACATCGGGCTGTTCCCGCTGCTCGGCGGGCTGATGCTCACCTGGGTGCTGGTGAAATCGATCATGGACTACTGGGATCCCGCCAACTCCGAGTCGGGCGACGAGCTCTTCGGGGTGGGCCTGCCGGTCGTGATCGCCCTGGTCTTCATGTTGGTGGGCGTGGCCCTGATGGTCGCCCAGCGCGTCAAGGAACCGGAGTTCTTCGCCCGTAGGGCCGAGACCCCGACCGACGCAGTGGCACGCGGCGACGCCATCGCCGAGGGGTCGTTGATCGTGGAGGACGAGGGCGCCGTGATGCTGGACGAGGAGGACTGACATGGGCGAGATGATCGTCGGCTACGACGGGTCGGACTGCGCGAAGGCGGCGCTGGCCAAGGCCATCGAGCTGGGCAAGGTCTCGGGGGACGGCATCGCCGTGGTGTTCGGCTACGAGCCGCCCTCCATGCGCGCCGGCGGCCCGGTCGGCTACCAGCGCGACCTCATCGAGCAGATGGGCCGCGAGCGCATCGCCGAGGCCATGGCCACCCTCGAGGGCACGGGCGTCACCGCCACCTCGGTCGAGATCGAGGAGCTCCCCGCTGACGCCCTGATCGACGTCGCCGAGGAGCGGGGCGCCACGATGATCGTCATCGGCACCCGCGGCGAGAGCCCCGTGGTCGGCGCCATCCTCGGCTCCACTGCCTACAAGCTCCTGCACCGCTCGACGGTGCCGGTCCTGGTGGTGCCGGCCGTCCCCACCGAGGACTGAGCCGGAGCGCCGCCGCCGGCTTCAGCCCAGGGCTTCGTCGACCGCCTCGGAGAACAGCGTCACGGCCTCGTCGCACTCCTCCGCGGTGATGGAGAGCGGGGGTGCGATGCGCAGGCAGTTGCCGTAGAGGCCGCCCTTGCCGATGAGCAGGCGGCGGGCCTTGGTGGCCTCGAGCACCCGGTTGGCGGCGTCGGCGTCGGGGGTGAAGCCGTCGGCGGCCACGAGCTCGAGGCCGATCATCAGGCCCCGGCCCCGGATCTCGCCGATGGCGGGGTGGCGTGCCACCAGGGGGGCGAGCCCGTCGAGCAGGCGGTCCCCCATGGCTGCGGCGTTGCCCTGCAGGTCGTGGTCGAGCAGGTGGCGGAGGTTGGCCAGCGCGCCCGCCGACGAGAGCGGGTTGCCGCCGAAGGTGGAGATCGAGTTGGCGGGCACCGCGTCCATCACCTCGGCCCGACCGACGACGCCGGCGATGGTGAGCCCGTTGCCCAGCCCCTTGGCGAAGGTGAGCAGGTCAGGGGTGACGCCGTGGGCCTGGTACCCCCAGAAGTGCTCGCCGGTGCGGCCCCAGCCGGTCTGCACCTCGTCGCTGATGAAGAGGATGTCGTTCTCACGGCACACCTTCTCGACAGGGGAGAAGAAGCCGGCGGGCGGGATGGCGAAGCCGCCCACGCCCTGGATGGGCTCGGCGATCAGCGCGGCCACGTTGCCGGAGGTGGTGGTGGCCACCAGGTCGCGGAGATCCTCCGCGCAGGCGTCGACGAAGGCGTCGTCGTCGAGGTGGCGGAACGGGCTGCGGAACTTGTAGCCCGAGGCCATGTAGGACACCTGGAAGGGCGTGAGCGAGGTGGGCGACCAGCCCCGGTTCCCGGTGATGCCGATGGTGGCGAAGGACCGGCCGTGGTAGCTGTTGCGCACCGCGATGATCTGGCTGGACTTGCGGTACGACGAAGCGGCGAGCAGCGCCGCCTCGTTGGCCTCGGTGCCCGACGTGGTGAAGAACACCCGCGGGTCGGGGATGCCGGAGAGCTCGGCGATCTGCTCGGCCAGCTCGATCATGGGGCGGATGAGATAAAGGGTGGAGGTGTGGAGCATTCGCTCGGCCTGCTCCTGGATGGCCCGGGTCACCTCGGGCACGCCGTGGCCGGTCATGGTGGTGAGGATCCCGCCGAACAGGTCGAGGTAGCGGTTGCCCTCGCCGTCGACGACGTGACGACCCTCGCCCGAGACGATCTCGATGGGCTCGTCGTAGTAGAGGGCCAGCCAGGAGGGCAGGACCGCGTTGTGGCGGGCGAGGAGCTCGGCGTGCTCGTTCACGGGATTCGTCCCTTTGGGTTCAGCTCGGCGGAGATCGAGCGGGAGGTCTAGCGGAGGTCGCCGCGGGTGCGCCAGCGCTGCCAGAGCACCGACAGGCCGATGAGGAGCAGGCTGGCCACGAGGATCATGGTGGCCAGCACGTTGATCTGCGGCGGCAGGGCGGTCTTGGCGGCGTTGTTGACGTAGAGCGGGTACGTGGACGTGGACCCCGCGTTGAACAAGGTGATGATGAAGTCGTCGAGCGACAGCGCGAACGACAACATCGCGGCGGCGACGATGCCCGGCACGATGAGGGGCAGGGTCACCTTGAAGAACGTGCGCGTGGGGTTGGCCCCGAGGTCCATGGCGGCGTCCTCGAGGCTCCAGTCGAAGCCGCGGATGCGCGCCTTGACGGTGAGGGCGATGAAGCTGACCTCGAACATGATGTGGGCGATCACGATGGTGCCGAAGCCCAGGTTCCAGCTGAAATCCAGGAAGAGGGTCAGCAGTGACGAGCCGAGCACGATCTCGGGGGTGGTGAGGGGGATCACCAGGAACAGGTCGATGCCCCCGGAGCCGCGGAAGCGGTGACGCACGAGCGCGATGGCGACGAGGGTGCCGAGCACCAGGGCCACGGCGGTGGAGAGGGCGGCCACCTTGAGGCTGGTGACCAGCGCGTCGACGAGGGCCGGGTACTTCCACGGGTCCTGCCAGGCCTCCAGGGAGAAGCCCTTCCACACGAAGTTGAACTTCCCGACCGGGTCGTTGAAGGAGAAGGCGACGATGACCGCGACGGGCAGGAGCAGGTAGAAGATGACGAACGCGGCGTAGCCGTTGAGGAACCAGCCACCGAGCCGGCGCAGCCACGGGGGCGGCTTGAACCCCTTGCGGATCGGGCTGGCGCCCTCCTCCGCGTGCGCCGACAGCACCGGCGGGTCGGCGGGAGCCGCCGTGGTGGGCGCGGTCACGTGACGAGGTCCTCGGTTCCCAGCACCTTCGTGTAGATCAGCACCGCCACCAGGATGATCAGCATGAGGACGAACGACAGGGCCGCCGCCAGCGGGTAGTCCTTGGTCACGAGGAACTGGCTCTGGATGACGGTGCCCACCATCGACTGGTTGGTGCCGCCGAGGTACTGGGCGTTGACGAAGTCGCCTGCGGCGGGGATGAAGGTGAGCAGGCTGCCGGCCAGCACCCCGGGCAGCGAGAGCGGCAACAGGACCTTGCGGAACGTGCGGAACCCGCCGGAATAGAGGTCGCGCGCGGCCTCGAGAAGGCGAGGGTCGATCTTTTCGATGCTCACGTAGATGGGCAGGATCATGAACGGCAGGAAGTTGTAGGTGAGCCCGCCGATCACCGCCCATTGCGTCGAGAGGATGCGACCGTTCTCGGTGAGGCCGAGGGAGTCCAGGATGCCCACCAGGATGGTGTCGTCGCCGAAGATGGTCTTCCACGCGAGCGTGCGCACGATGAAGGTGATGAAGAACGGCACGATGACGAGCCCGAGGAGCAGGTTCTTCCACTTCCCGGCCTTGAAGGCGATCACGTAGGCCAAGGGGTACGCCAGGGCGAGCGCCAGGAGGGTGGCGGTGAGGGCGTACTCGAACGATCGGTAGATCTGCTCGTCGTAGCGGGTGAAGGCGTCGCTGTAGTTCGAGAAGGCCCAGCTGAAGCTCAGCGTCGGGTCGAAGACCGAGCCCGTGTTCGTGGACAGCGAGGTTCGCAGCAGCGCCCACAGCGGGACGACGAAGAAGACCGCCAGGTAGGCGAGGGCAGGGAGGCTGAGCAGGTAAGGGGTGACCCGCGCGTGACGGGCCCCCCCGCTCGCACTACCGGCCATGTCGCCCGAGTCCCTTCCGGCTCAGCCGCGCGCGACGGCGTTCCAGATCGAGGAGAACTCCTGGTCCTCCTCGTCGGTCAACCCGCGCCAGGCGATGGCCTTGTCCCGCACCTCGGCCGGGGGGTTGATGAGCTCGTTGTCGGCGAGCTCCTGGCCGTCGGGCAGCGCCGCGAGGGCCTCGCCGGTGCCCTCGACCGGCGGGATGTACTGCACGTACGCGGTGATCTGCGCCATGTGCTCGGGGTCGTAGACGTAGTCCATCCACTGCTCGGCGCCCGTGCTGTTCTTGGTGCTGATGGGCATGACCATGTTGTCCGACCACGAGATCATCCCCTCCTCGGGGATCACGAACTCGAGGTCGGGGTTGTCGAGCTGCAGCTGGGCGACGTCGCCCGAGTAGGCCTGGGCGATGGCCACGTTGCCGGCCACGAGGTCGTCGCCGTAGTCGTTGCCGGTGAAGCGTCGGATCTGGCCTTCGTCCTTCGCCACCTGGACCTTCGCGGCGGCCTGCTCGACCATCTCGAGGGTGGCCTCCGCCGGCGAGTTCCCGTCGGACAGCATGATCTGGCCACCGCCGTCACGCAGGTCGCTCATGAGGGTGACCTTGCCGGCGAACTCGGGGTCGAAGAGGTCGTTCATGCTGGTGATCTCGCGTCCCGTGAGCTGCGGGTTGTAGGCGATCGACGTGAACCCGGACGCCCACGGGAGGCTGTAGGTGCGGTCGGGGTCGAACGGGACGTCCGCCAGGCTCGAGACGAGGTTGCCCTTGTTGGGCACGTTGGCGTCGTCGATGGGTGCCAGCCAGCCGAGCTGGATGAGGCGGTTGACCATGAAGTCGGTGACGATGAAGAGGTCGGCGCCGATGTCCTGGCCCCTGCTGAGGGGCTCGCGGATCCGGGCGAAGTACTCCTCGTTGTCGTTGACGTCCTCGGTGTACTTGACCCGCAGCCCACTGGCGGTCTCGAAGTCGCCGACGGTCTCCTCGTCGATGTAGAAGGGCCAGTTGGAGATGCGCAGCTGGTCGTTGGTGGTGGGCGTGAAGGTGGTGTCGCTGCTCGACTCGGTGCCGCCGTCGCTGCCGCAGGCGGCGAGGAGGCTCGGCCCGACCATGAGCGCGCCCACGCCGACGCCGGCGGTGCCGAGGAAGCGGCGGCGGCTCATCGACCCCGGGGTGGCCGACGAGGCGGACGCCCGGGTCTGCGCCCAGCCGCGGCGGGGTGCGGACGCGAGGAGGCGGGCGAGGCGCTGCTGGTCTCGGCTGGTCATGAGAAGACCCTTTCGATGTCGTCGGGTGATCGTTGGGGAGCGAGCTCGGGGACCCCGGGCAGCACGGACGCCGCGGCTGCGTCCCAGCCGCACCACACTGCGTCGCCGGGGCGCAGGAGGGGAAGCTGCTGGTCCGCGCCGATGTGGGCCACGACCTCGGTGCCGTCGGGGGCGGTGGCCGCGAGGCGGACCACGGGGCCCTGGAACACGAGATCGGTCACCGTGAGCTTGACGCACGGCGCCACGGCCTCCTCGGGCGTCGCGCACACGCGGATGCGCTCGGGGCGGACCATGAGGGTGACCGGGTCGTCGAGGCGCTCGAGGGCCCGGCCCTCGAGGGTGGTGCCGAGGGCGCCGACGGTGGCGCTGCCGTCGCTCTGCCCCTGCAGGGCGGCGGGCCAGAGGTTGGCCTGGCCGATGAAGCCGGCCACGAACACGGTGCGGGGGGCGTCGTAGATCTCGGTGGGGGTGCCGATCTGCTCGACCAGGCCCTGGTTCATCACCGCGATCCGGTCGCTCATCGTGAGCGCCTCTTCCTGGTCGTGGGTGACGTACACGAAGGTGATGCCCACCTCGCGCTGGATGCGCTTGAGCTCGAGCTGCATGGCTTGGCGCAGCTTCAGGTCGAGCGCGCCGAGGGGCTCGTCCAGCAGCAGGGCGCTCGGGTAGTTCACGAGCGCGCGCGCCAAGGCGACCCGTTGCTGTTGCCCACCGCTCATCTGGTTGGGCCGGCGCTTGGCGAAGTCGGACAGGCGCACGACCTCGAGCATCTCGGTGACGCGCTCGCGCACCACGGCCTTGTCGGTCTTGGCGCTTCGGGGCCCGAACGCGACGTTGTCGAAGATGGACATGTGGGGGAACAGGGCGTAGTGCTGGAAGACCGTGTTCACGTTGCGGCGGTACGGCGGGACCTTGGAGACGTCCTTGCCGTCGAGGCGGATCTCGCCCGAGGTGGGCGCCTCGAACCCGGCGATCATGCGCAGGCTGGTGGTCTTGCCGCAGCCCGACGGGCCGAGCAGCGAGAAGAACTCGCCCCGGCCGATGGCGATGTCGACGTGGTCGACGGCCACGGCGTCGCCGAAGCGCTTCTCGACGTCGACCAACTCGATGACCACATCGCGCTGACCGCTGTCCCCGACCCCGTCCCCAGCCTCCGCATCAACCATCGATCCGAAACCTAGTCGCGTTCGCGGCACGTAATTCCGCCGACCGGTGTCGTTCACGCGCTCGAAACGGTTTCGTCACGGACGGGACGGGCGCCGTCGGCGCACGCCCTATGGTTGGCGCCGTGCGTGCCGGCGTCCCCACGACAGAGCGCAGCTGACGGTGGCCGACCAGCCCTTCCGCCTGCTGCCCCGCGTCACCCCGGAGACCGAGTCGTTCTGGACGGGCGGTGCCGAGGGCGTGCTGCGCTTCTGGCGGTGCCAGTCGTGCGGGTACTGGCTGCACCCGCCCGGGCCGATCTGCCCCGAGTGCCTGTCGAAGGAGCTCACCGTCGAGGCCGTCTCGGGCGACGCCGTCCTGCACACCTACACCGTCAACCACCAGGCCTGGTACCCCGGCCTCGATCCGCCGTACGTGGTCGCCATCGTCGAGCTGCCCGAGCAGGCGGGGCTCCGCCTCACCACCAACCTGGTGGGCTGCGCGCCCGAGGAGGCCGTCATCGGCATGGCCCTGCACGTCACCTTCGAGCAGTACGAGGACGTCTGGCTGCCCTTCTTCGCGCCGGCCCCGACCGGGGGTGGTGCGTGATGGACGCCGTCATCTCCGGGGTGGGCCAGTCGCAGATCGGCCGCCGCATCGACCGGGAGCCGCTCGACCTGACCGTCGACGCCGTGCTCGCCGCCGTGGCCGATGCCGGCCTGACTCTCGCCGACATCGACGGCATCGCCACCTATCCGGGCGGCATCGACAACCCGCCCGGGTTCTCCGGCGTCGGCGTCACCGAGTTGCAGGACGCCCTGCGCCTGGACCTGAACTGGTTCGCCGGCGGGATGGAGTCGCCCGGACAGCTCGGCTCGGTCATCAACGCGGCGATGGCCGTGTCCTGCGGGCTGGCCCGCCACGTCGTCTGCTTCCGCACGGTGTGGGAAGCCACCGCCCAGGGCAGCAAGGGCCGCTCGGCGGTCATGCCGGGCATCGGCGCCGCCTCGGGAGGGGCATCGTCGTTCCGGGTCGGCAGCTTCATGCAGTGGTCGCTGCCCTTCGGGGCGCCGTCGGCGGTGAACTGGATCGGGATGATGGCTCAGCGCCACTTCCACGAGTTCGGCACCACCCGCGAGCAGCTCGGGGCCATCGCCGTGAACGCCCGCGCCAACGCGGCCCGTAACCCCAAGGCCATCTACACCGACCCGATGTCGCTCGACGACTACCTCGCCGCCCGCATGATCTCGTCGCCGTTGTGCCTCTACGACTGCGACGTGCCTTCGGACGGCAGCACCGCGATCATCGTCTCGGCTCCGGACACCGCACCGGACCTGCGGAAGGCGCCGGTGGCGATCGAGTCCGTCGGCACCGCCATCCACGGCCGGCCCTCCTGGGACCAGTGGGACGACCTCACCACCATGGCCCTGCGCGACGCCGCGTCGATGATGTGGGAGCGCACGGACCTCACCCCCGGCGACGTCGATGTGGCCGAGTGCTACGACGGGTTCAGCTTCATCGCCTTGTGCTGGCTCGAGGCGCTGGGCTTCTGCGGCAAGGGCGAGGGCGGGCCGTTCGTCGAGGGCGGCGAGCGCATCGCCATCGACGGGCCGCTCCCGCTGAACACCCACGGCGGCCAGCTCTCCGCCGGCCGTCTCCACGGCTACGGCTTCCTCCACGAAGCGTGCACCCAGCTCTGGGGCGAGGGGGGCGAGCGCCAGGTGGCCGACGATCCGGAGGTGGCCGTGGCCGCCGCCGGCGGCGGGCCCCTGGGCGGCTGTCTCCTCCTCACGAAGGGCCGGTGATGTCGCCCGTGAACGCCGCCCTGTTCGCCGTGCTCCTCGACACCGCCGACACCGGCGGCGTGGTGGCGCCACTCGCCATCATCGCCGCCTGCGCGGTCGTCAGCACCCTCGCGATCCTCCTGCGCCGGCGCCGCGCCCGGCGCGCCGGCGAACGCGAGGCGGCGCCGGCGACCGTCGCCGGGGACGGTGACGGCCCGGCGGGCGAGGCGTCGGAGGACTGGGGCGACAACCACACGGACCTCCTCGCCTGGCAGACCAGCCACGGCCACCACGTCGACCGCTGGCTCGACGCCCACGAGCGCACGCTGCCCGACCTCGTGCCGGGCGCCGACCCCGCCATCGACGCCGAGCTCGACCGGGCCATGGCCGACGCCGCCGGCGTGTGCCCCAACCCCGAGGTCTCGGCGATGCTGACCGGCATGCGCGACACCGCTCACGCCACGCGCGTGGCCATCACCGGCGGCGACCGCGAGGGCGCCACCGAGGCGCACTCGTCCTACGCCCGCCACCGCTCCGGCGCCATCGCCCGCATGAACGAGACCGCGGGCCGCGCCGACCCGGACGCCACTGCGACGCCCCCCACCCCCTGAGCACTGCGTCTCCGCGGCCCGATCAGAGGAAGGGCTGGGCCGCCGGCGAGTCGTAGAGCGCGGACACCTTGGCGCCGTCGAACGATCGCACCTGGGCGCGGACTTCGGCGTCGAGCAGGTCGAGGACTCGGAGGCTTTCGTCGGCGCCCTTCGCGATCGAGACGATGCGGATGAAGCGGTCGCCGTGGGTGTCGGCGAAGTCGGCGAGGGCGCGGAGCTTGGCCTTGGCGTCGGCGAGGTGGTCGCCGTGGGGGTCGACGATGGAGGCGGCGAGGGTGCCGTCGTCGCGGCGGGACACGACGAGAAAGTCGACTTGGAGGCTGGCCCAGCGGCCGGCGTCGTCCTGGTAGGCGATGCGCAGGGCGTTGGGGGTGGCACGGGAGGGGTTTCGGTACCAGGCGACGAACGAGGGGCGTTCGGTCTCGGCGGTGACGACCTGGGTCTCCCAGTCGTTGAGCTGGGCGGGGTAGCGGCCGTCGGCGTTGGCGTAGAGGTGGCCTTCGAAGGTGGGCAGGTCGTCGCCGGTGCCGTCCTTGGTGGCGGTTTTCTCGTTGGCGCGGAGCTCGATGGTGACGGCCTCGGGGGCGGTGGTCTGTTCCTGGACCTTGCGGTAGGCGTCGCGGGTGGCGCCGGTGGTGTTCTTGATCTCGACGGCGAAGCGGGCGAGGTGCTCCTGCACGAAGTCGGTGGCGGCGGCCTCGATGCTGTCGACGACGCCGTCGAGGCGGAGCAGCGCTGCGACCTGCACCCGGAGGTCGAGGCGGTCCTGGGATGGGTCCGCTCCGGCGGCGCGGTGGGCGTAGTAGCCGGTGCCGACGCCTTCTCGGATGGCGTTGATGATCTTGCGGGTGTCGCGGTCGATGTCCTTGCGGTGGGTCTCGATGAGCCGGGAGGTGACCTCGCCGGCCTGGCCGCCGGGGCCGACGCCTTCGCGGCGGACGATGGCGGTGCGGAGGTCGTCGACGCCGGCGGCGACCTCGTCGGCGCGCTCCGCAGCGAGCCCGTCGAGGCGGGCGTTCAGCCGCTTGGCCAGCTGGGCGCCGGCGTCGGGGACCAGTGCGGGGCCGGCGCCGTCGTCGACGAGGAGGCGTACGAGGTGCTTGGCGCGGCGGAGAGGGCTGGCAGCGACGTCGGGGGTGGGGATGCTGGGCAGGGTCTCGACGAAGGCGAACACGTCGGGGTCGAGGTGCGGGTTGCGTTCGAACACGGCGGGTGCGCGGATGACCTGGGGGCCGACGGCGTGTTGGCCGTCGTCGCCCCCTTTGCCTTCGAGCTCGTCCTTGATGGCAGCGAGCTTCTTGGAGTCGAACAGCGGCAGGTAGCAGGCCACCGAGTTCAAGACGTCGTCGGTGGCGACGCGGTGGGCGAGGGGTTGGCGGACCATGCGCCCGATGACCTGGGCGATGTGGGTGGCGTCCTTGGCGGGCCGCTCGGAGTAGAGGACCTCGGCGCGGGGACAGTCCCACCCGGTGGAGATGGCCTCTTTGGCGAGCACGACGCGGATGTCGGTGTCACCCTGGATGGACTCGGCGGGCACCCAGTTGATGGTGCGCCCGCCGAGGACGACGGGCTCGTGCTCGCCGAACACGTGGGCGACGGCGTCGGGGGCGAGGTCAGGCCACTCGGCTTCGATGACCGCGACCATCTCGGCGAGCTTGGCTTCGTCGGCCTTGTCGGGCACCTGTACCACCAGCGCGGGGAGCACCTGTGGTTCGTTCTCGGCGGTCGAGTAGGCCGCCCAGCGCTGCTCGTACCCGAGGGTGGTCCGCACCGCGTCGCGGAGCAAGGTGGTGGAGAAGGTGCCCTTCTCGTCGGGCTGTTCGAGGCCGATCTCGTCCTTGATGAGCCCCGACACCCGCACCTGGTCGATGTCGACCACGACGTGGGGGTAGCCTGTGCGGTCCGGGGTCTCGCCCATGGCCGTGGTGAAGCGGTCGATGGTGGCCGAGATGCCCCACACCGCCGGCACCGGCAGGTTCGACCCGGGCTCGCCGTGGATGAGGCGCTGCACGATGGTCTTGCGGTCGGTGGCCCGCTTCATGCCCCGATGGGCCTCGTCCAAGATGAGGTAGAGGGTGGTGGCCTCAGCGCGGATGGTGTTGGCCAGCAGGTCCCAGAACGACACCTGGCGTAGGTTCGTGCCGGACTGCACCAGCCGGCTCGACTTCGACAGCTTCTGGATGTTCAGGAAGTACACCCGGTTCGGGCGCAGGGCGGTCTCGAGGTACCCGTCGTCGATCTCCACCAGCGTCTTGGGGGCCAGCAGGTCCGACGCGTCGAGCATCCGGTTGCGGGTCTGACGGTTGAGCGCCGGGTCGTCGGTGATCCACAGGAACGTGGCCTGCGGGTCCGGGTCGACCCCAAGGTCGGCCGAGCCGAACAGCGTCGCCTCGATCGCCGCGGTGGCGATCACCGTCTTGCCCGAACCCGTGATGGCCGACAGCGCGAACGACGACCGGTACCCGTCGGCCCAGTCGGAACGGGCCCGACTCAGCCGGTTCAGCACCTCGATGGCCGCCGCCCGCTGGTAGTCCATCAGCTCGTAGCGCATCAGCCCCCGCCCCCGTCGATGCGGAACGTGGTCAGGTAGTTCTCGTAGAGGCGTACGACGTCGACGTGACCGGGCAGCTCGGCGGCGATGCCGGCGAACGTGGCCTGCGAGTCCGTCACCACGAACGCCGTCGCCGCCGACTCGGGCCGCTCGTCCACGAAGGCCTGCCACCGGTCGGCGTCGAACAAGATGCCGTACCGGTCGGTCCACTCGAACCGCTTGGGCTCGCCGGCGGCGTCGACGCACTGGTCGATCACCGAGCCCTGCCCGCCTGCCCGCAACCACAGGAGCGGCGCCACGCCGGCGAAGGCCAGATCCAGCTCCACGTCGTCGGGGTCCAGATAGGTCAGCTCGACGAACTCGATGTTCTCTGCGAACCCGTCCGCCATCGGGAACTCGTCGGTGAACTTGTAGTCCCCCTTCACCGGCTCGCCCTCCGGAGTGACACCGGTGACGGCGGCGGTGATCCGCGGCCGGGTGACGTGCTCGAAGATCCCCAGCGCCTCCCACTCCGGATCGCCCGGACGGTGCCCGGCCTTGCGCAGAGCGTCCGCCTCGGCGGCCGAGACCTCGTTGTTGGTCACCACGATCGACTGCCGGCGCCCCCCGTCCTGCTTGTTCAGCCGGGCGACGGCGTGTGCCGTCGTGCCCGACCCCCCGAAGAAGTCGAGGACGGTGGCCTCGGGCTTGTCGGCTGTTGCGATTCGGATCGAGTCCTCCACGGCGTAAAGCGACTTCGGGAACGGGAAGCTCCGTCCCGGAAGCATGCTTCGGATCAACGCGCTGCCGTGCCAGCCCGCATGGTGCGCCGGACGGTTCCAGACGGTCTTGGCTGTCGTTGTTCGAGAACCGGTTCCCGCAGCATGACGAACTTCAACGGCGCCCTGGTCGTCCTTGCCGATGACCTCGATCTCACCCTCCCTGATCTTCCTGAGTGCCGACTTGCCGAGGTACCAGATCGTCCCTCGGCCTTCGTCGACTCGGGCCTCGCCAAGTCGGACGAATCCGCCGGCACGGAGCTCTCGGAGGTAAGCCGGCGATGTCCTCCAGTTGCCCTCGGCGCCGTCGCTCTTGATCGGCCAGATTGCATGAGCGTTCGGCGGAACACTCCAATCAGACCGCGGCGTACCCACTGGCTTCGAGTCCCCAACCGCAACGATCTCCGTCCCATCAGTGGACACGAAGACTGGAAAGAAGAGCGCTGGGCGGTCCGACCGGCGCGAGTTCGTCCCGCTCCGCAGAAGCGACTCCCATCGGACCCGGTCTGGGTCGCCGGTCGGGCGGTCGTTCAGGAGGTCGTCACTGACTGCCGCCGGCTCACACGAGCCGAAGAAGAGGAAGTACGCGTACTCGTCGACGCGTGCCAGCTCATGCCTCCGGGCTTGACCGGGGGCATTGATAACGACAGTGACCATCTGCACTTTGGTGCCCGGGAACACCTGCTCCAACAGCATTCCCAGTCGCAAGTACTCCTTCTCGTCGATGGTCACGATGAGGACGGACGCCGCCGGGTTGAGGAGTTCCTTGGCCAACAGCAGGCGCCGCTCCATGAACGCCAGCCACTTGCTGTGGCGGTAGGCGTCGGTGTCGTCGACGTAGTTGTTGTCGTACTTCCAGTCCCGGGCCCCGGTGTTGTACGGCGGGTCGATGTAGATGCAGTCGACCTTGCCGGCGTGGGTGAACTGGAGGGCGCTCAGGACGTGGTGGTTCTCGCCCTTGACCACCACGTGCGCCGGCTTGTCGCCACCGCGGTCCACCGACCCCAGCCGGCGCAGCCCGGGATAGATGGGGTCGCCGAAGTCGGCCATCACCACCAGGTCGTCGACGGGGTGGTCCTCGACCACCGACTCGGACTGCTCCTCGGCCGAGAGACGCGAGCCGTCGGGGTGACGCATCTTCCGGACCGCGGCCCGGCCGGCCTCGACGCCGAGCACCTCGTAGGTGGCGCTCTTCGGGTCGTCCCGGAGGGCGACGCTGGCGCCCACCCGCACCGGGTGCTCGGGCAGCCGCACCCGCTCGGGGAGGTGCGACTCGAAGACCAGTCCGAAGCTGCGCTTGGAACGGAGGCGATCGATGTGGGTGCGCAGGTCGGCGCGCAGGGCGGCGTCGTCCACCCTCGCCAAGAGTCCGTCCAGCTCGTCAGCCATGCCGGGTGGACACTACGACAGCCTGGCCACCTGGTTCGTGACGACTGCGAGCCAGCCCGGTGGGATCAGGCCACGTCGAGGAACGCCCGCAGCGCCCGCCGGATGACCTCGCTGGTCGAGGTGTCGTCGGCGTCGGCTCGGGCGCTGACCGCTTCCCGGAGCTCTGGGTCGAGCCGGACCGGCACCACCTCGGAAGGACCCGAGCCGAGCGGCGGGCGGCCCCGCCGGGGCTTGATCTGCTCGACGGGGTAGTCCGCATGCTCGACCTCGTCGGCGAGGGCGTCGAGGTCGGCACCGGTGAGGCGGCGACCAGACTTCGTCAGGTAGGCGTCGTTGGCGTCACTCATCGTGGGCCTCCGCTCACGGCAGCAGACGGTGGAAGGTCGGGCGAAGGGCCATGGCGCCTGCCGAAGCTCGGATCTCCACACAGGATTAGTGTATTACGTAACTTGCCTCGCCGCCAGGACGGCGCGACCACCCATCGTGGAGGCGATCGACCGCCGGCGAAAACGTTCCGCGGGACGTTTTCGGGGTGCCGGTGAGTGTCAGTGGGGGTGGGGATGATGGGGGTGTCTCGCCGCCCAGGGTCCTCGGAGGTTTCGGTCATGTCCACGGTGTTCGTCGAAGAGGTCAGCGATATCGGGGTGGGGGTGATGGAGCGGGCGGCGGAGATGGCGACCGAGCGGTTGGAGGCGGAGATCAAGACGTTGTCGGGGCATCTGGCGGCGGCGTTGTGCCGGTGGTTGTTGCTGGTGGCGGAGTTCGATCGGCGGGAGGGGTGGGGGCAGTGGGAGTGCCGGTCGTGCACGCACTGGTTGAGTTGGCAGTGCGGGATGAGCCTGCGTACCGCCCAGGAGCATCTGCGGGTCGCCCATGCGCTGGAGGTCCTTTCGTTGGTGCGGGCGCGGTTCTCGAGGGGCGAGCTCTCCTACTCGCAGGTGCGGGCCATCTCGCGGGTGGTGGATGGGCCGGTGGCCGAGGAGTTCTTGGTGCATTACGCGTTGCACGCGACGGCGGCCATGCTCGAGAAGATGGTGAAGGGCTACCGCCGCACGGGCCGCCTCGACGATCAGGCGGCGGAGGATCGCCATGCGAGGCGGTGTTTCGAGTGGTGGGTGGACGATGACGGGATGGTGTGTTTCCGGGGTCGGTTGGCGCCCGAGGAAGCGCAGGTCGTGATCGCGGCGATCGGGGCGGTGACGGTGCCGGCGACGAAGCGTTCTGCGGAACGCCCGGTCGACGATCAGGGCGTTCCGTTGCCTCAGCCGGGTGACGACCCGAAGGCGGCCCGCCAAGCCGACGCCCTGGTGGCGGTGTGCGAGATGGCCCTCACCGGCGGTGGTGCGGCCTCGCGAGCCTCGATCGGAACAGAACCCGCCGATAACGGCGCCGATCGCGCCGCCGCTGCCGACACCGACACCGGCGCGGAGTCCGGCGCCCGCGCCGGGAGTGCCTCGGCGACCGGCGGCGGTGAGGCGCCCGCTACCCCCCGAGCCACTCCCACGCCCGAAGCCGCCGCTACGCCCGAAGCCGCGACCGCGCCTGGGAATGGCGCCGCAGCGCCCGGAACAGACAACGGCGGGCGGTCGGGCCTGGTGAGCGATCCGACCGCGACGGTGGTGGTGCTGGTCGAGGAGGAGGTCCTGGCGCTCGACGCCGACGGGGTGTGTCGGCTCGAGGGGGGCCCGAACCTCTCGCCGGAGACGGCCCGCCGCCTGGCCTGTGATGCCACGAGCTTCACGATCGCGGTGGGCCCTGATGGCACGCCGCGCCTGGTGGGCAAGGCATTCAAGACGATGTCGACGCGCTTGCGCAGGGAGTTGGGCATCCGCGACGACGGGTGTTGCCAGTTTCCGGGGTGTGATCTGCTCGGGCGGCTCCACGCGCATCACATCGTGCATCGTGAGCATCACGGGCCGAACCAGTTGGACAACCTGATCACGTTGTGCGCGTTCCACCACCGCTTGGTGCACGAGGGCGGCTATCGCATCGAGGTGTTGCTGGGCGAGGTCCTGGTGCACCGGCCTGGCCGCGAGCCCCTTGCCCACACCCCGGCGGGCCGCGTCGACGACGAGCTCGAGCTGCGCAACCTCGCCGAAGGCCTCGACATCACCGATGACACCGCCATGAGCCTCTGGGACGGCACCCGGGTCCGGGCCGACGACCTCTCCTGGGCCATCCTCTCCGTCCGAGACCGACAGAACTGACCGCCAGCCACTCAGCGGAACGCTCCGGGCGTTCCGCGGGACGCCGCTGAGAGGGCGTGCCTCAGGTTCGGATGCGGCTGCCGCTGGGATCGTAGACGGCGGTGGGCGCCACCTCGGCGGGGATCCACTCGCCGAAGACCTGCACCTCGACGGGACGGCCGATCTCGGCGTGGTCGACGTCGAGGTAGGCGAAGGCCAATGCCCTGCCGGTGCGGTATCCCTGGTTGCCGCTGGTGACCCGTCCCACGAGCGTGCCGTCGACGCGGACCGGCTCGGAGCCGAGCGGCACCGCCAGCGGGTCGGCGAGCACGAGGGTGCGCAGGCGCCGCCGCACCCCGCCCGCCTTCGCCGCCCGCAGGGCCTCCCGCCCCACGAAGTCGACGTCCTTGTCCAGCGCGACCGCGAAGCCCAGGCCGGCCTCGAACGGGGTGTCTTCGGGCGTCAGGTCCTGGCCCCAGACGCGGTAGCCCTTCTCCACCCGGAGCGAGTCGATGGCGCGGTAGCCGCCGGCCACCATCCCCTCGGGTCGCCCCGCCTCCCACAGGGCGTCCCACAGGGTCGCTCCGTACTCGGTGGGGCAGTAGAGCTCCCACCCGAGCTCACCCACGAAGGTGACGGGCACGGCGACCGTCGGGACCGAGCCCACCGACAGGCGCTGGGCGGTGAGGTAGGGGAAGTCGTCGTTGGCGAGCGAGCTGCGGGTCAGGCGCTGGAGGATGGTGCGCGCCTGCGGGCCCCAGAGCCCGAAGCAGGCCCAGGCCGAGGTGACGTCGCGGGCCTCGCACCCGTCGCCCTCGGGCAGCCGGCGCTGCTGCTGGTGGATCCACGAGAGGTCGTGGTTCCCGAAGGCCGTGCCGGTCACGAGCAGGTGGCGGTCGTGGTCGAGGCGGGTGACGGTGAGGTCGCACTCGATGCCGCCCTCCTCGTTGGTCAGCTGCGTGTAGGTGACCGAGCCGACGGGCCGGTCGACGCGGTTGGCGCAGATCCGCTCGAGGAAGGCCGTGGCCCCGGAGCCGGTGACCTCGACCTTCGAGAAGCTCGTCTCGTCGAAGAGTGCGGCGACATCGCGGCAGGCCAGGGCCTCGGCCCCGATGGCCGGGCTCCAGTGCTCGCCGGCCCACCCGCGGGGGCGGCTCGCAGGGTCGCCGGCGGCGGCGTTCGGCTCGAACCAGTTCGGCCGCTCCCAGCTGCTCTTCTCGCCGAAGGTGCAGCCGAGCGCGGCCAGCGCCGAGTAGGCGGGGGAGCGGCGCAGCGGCCGCCCGGCCTGACGCTCCTCGTTCGGGTAGTGGATGTCGTAGTAGGTGGCGTAGACCTCGACGGTGCGGGCGAGGGTGTGGGCCTGGCTGCGGTACTGGGGGCCGAACCGGCGGATGTCCATCTTCCAGGTGTCGAAGCTCGGTCGGCCGTCGACGATCCACTCGGCCATCACCCGCCCGACTCCGCCGGCCCCCGCGATCCCGTGCGCGCAGAAGCCGGCGGCCACGAAGAAGCCGGCCACGTCGCTCTCGCCCAGGATGAACTCGTTGTCCGGGGTGAAGGCCTCCGGGCCGTTCAACAGTTGGACGATGTCGGCCTCCTCGACCGCCGGCACGCGCCGGCAGGCGTTGGCCATGAGCGGGGCGAAGCGGTCCCAGTCCTCGGACAGAAGGCGGTTGTTGAAGTCCTCGGGGACACCGTCGAGCGCCCAGGGCGCGGGCTCCCGCTCGTAGCCGCCGAGCACCAGTCCGGAACCGTCGCGCCGGAAGTACACGAGGTTGTCCGGGTCGCGCAGCTGGGGGAGGTCCTCGGTGACCCCGTCCACCGATTTGGTGATCAGGTACTGGTGGGCCATCGGGATGATGGGAACGTGCACACCCGCCATGGCGGCGACCTTCGGGGTGTACATGCCGCAGGCGGCGACCACCGCCTCGGCCTCGATGGTGCCCTGGTCGGTGACCACCGCGGCGATGCGGCCGCCGCGCACCACGAGGTCGACCACCCGCGTCCCGGTCTGCACCCGCACCCCCTTGGCCTTGGCGGCACCGGCGAGGGCGAGGGTGAGGCCGCTGGGATCGAGGTAGCCGTCGGTCGGCAGCCAGGCGGCCCCGAGCACGCCCGTCGGGTCCATCAGCGGGAACAGCGCCTGGGCCTCGGCCGGGCCGAGCAGCTCCATGGGGAGGCCGAAGGTGGTGGCCCAGCCCTGCTGCCGGCGGAGCTCCTCGAGACGTTCGGGGGTGGCGGCCAGCCGCAGCGAGCCGACCTCACGCCAGCCGAGGGCCCGTCCCGTCTCCGCGGACTCGGCTTCGAGCCGGCGGTACACGTCGACGCTGTGCATCATCATGCGGGTCAGCGGCAGCGAGCTCCGGAGCTGGCCCACCAGGCCGGCGGAGTGGAAGGTGCTGCCGCTGGTCAGCTCGGCCCGCTCGACGAGGACGACGTCGGTGCACCCGGCCTCGGCGAGGTGGTAGGCGATGGACGCCCCGCCGACGCCGCCGCCGAGGACGACGACCCGGGCCCGGTCAGTCATCGAGGCCACACCCGGTGGCGGCGTCGGCAAGGAGCCGGGACCAGCCCGGCCTGCCGGCGTTGGAGAGGAGGCGGTCGAAGTGCTCGGCGGCGTAGGCCTCGAAGTCGACGTCGAGGGTGCTGACCGCCTGCTGCACGACCCCCCACATGGCCTCGCGCAGGTCGCTCATGACCTTCATGAGGCGGAGGCGGGCGAGGCGCCCGTTGGTCAGCTCGCCGAAGTACCCCTCGAGGAGGATCTCGTCACCGGCGTCGTCGAGGCCGTTGTTGACCGCGAAGTTCCCGAGGTCGAAGAAGCGGTCGTTCATGCCGGCGTACTCCCAGTCGACGATCCAGATCCGTGCATCGCCGTCCAGGAGGAAGTTGGCCCCGAGCAGGTCGTTGTGGGCAGGGACGGGGTGATCAGGTGCCGAGGCGAAGGCCCGGTGCAGCTCGGCGGCCTGGGCCATCGCGAGGTCGTCGGCCGCGGGGACGACGACGCCGTGGGCCCGGGCGGTCGCGGCGTAGGCGGCAGGGATCGCGTACCAGTCGAAGACCGCGGTGATGGGCGCGGCGTCGTGCACGGTGCGCAGGGTCTCGGCCACGGCTGCGAGTGTGGCCGGGTCCCGTGCCTCCTCGGGGGTCAGCGTGGAGGCGCCGTCGATGAATCGGGTGACCAGTGAATCGTCCACGAAGGCCACCACTTCGGGTCCCACGCCGAGGGCCGCCGCCTGACGGGCGGCCTCGTACTCGTGGTCGCGGTCGATACCGAGCAGGTCGGTGCCTGCGCCGGGGGAGCGGACCACGAAGCGCTCGTCGCCCACGGAGACGAGCCAGTTCCGGTTGGTGATGCCGCCGACGAGCGGGCGCACGTTCCGCCGCCGCCCGGCCCAGCCGGGCACCTGGTCCAGCAAGGCCGTGAGCTCTTCCGGTTCGTCGTGCACGCATTCCCCTCCGCCCGTCGGGACGGCCGTGGGCAGGGTGGGGCCGGCCACGGCCGACCCCACCCTGCCACGTCAGAACCGGTGCTACCGCTCGTCGGGGCGCCGCTCCATCTCGTCCTCCATGGCGGTGAACTCCGAGGCGGGCGCCTTGCCGGCCGCCACGGCCTCCAGTTCGGCCTCCAGCGCGGCCAGCTCCTCGGGCGTGCCCATGACCTGTGGTCCCTTGAACCACCTGCGGGCCGAGAGCAGCCAGTACCCGAAGACGAAGATCATCAGCGCCCCGAGGGCCACCGGGGTGTAGTTGAAGCTCGCCCAGGTGATCGGGCTGAACTGCGGGACGAGGAAGAGGATGGAGATGAACACCACCCAGATCACGGCCGCCCAGCCAACGATGTAGCTCCAGCGCCCCAGGTTCCAGGGTCCCCGCTCGAAGTTCTCCCCCTGCCGGAGGCGCAGGAACACCGGGATGATGTACGAGATGTAGAGCCCGATCACCCCGAGGGACACGATCGCGAAGAACGTGGCCGGGAAGCCGCCGGCGTCGCGCCATGGCTAGCACCCTGTGACTCGCCGTGCCCGCGAACGTGACCACTCGGTTACCTGTGAGTCGTGGCGGTCGCCTGCCCCGCGCCTGGGCGTCCGGCGTCAGCGCTCGAGCGTGAGGGTGGAACGCAGGGCCGGCAGGACCTCCCGGGCGAAGAGGCGCAGGGACTTGGGGCTGCCGAAGTCGGAGAACTGGCAGATGAACATCTCCACCCCCATCTCGACCTCGCGGTTGAGGGCCTCGGCGACCTCGGACGGCGTGCCCACGATCAGCCCGCCCCACCCGCCGAAGCGGCGCTCGGCCGCCTCGACGACCTCGTCCCGATCCGCTCTGCTCGAGGCCAGGGCGACCACGTGCTGGACCGAGACGTGCGCGGGGTGGGCGAGGGGGATCAGCTCCTCGAGCCGGTCGACGGCGTAGGACGGGCAGTTCCACCACTCGGCGTAGTGCGAGGCGATGGGCAGGGTGAAGCGCTTCCCGCCGCCCCCGATGTGGATGGGGATGCGCGGCTGCTGCACCGGCACGGGGCGCCCGATGGCGTTGCGCAGCTGGTGGAACCGTCCCTTGAACGAGAAGGGCTCGCCCGTGAACATCCGGTCGAGCACCTCGAGGGACTCGACGAGGCGCGTGGCCCGCACCTTCGCGGGCTCGTCAGGGAAGCCGAAGGTGCGCAGCTCCTCCTCCACCGAGCCCCACCCGAGACCGAGGTCGAGGCGCCCCTCGCTGATGACGTCGAGGGTGGCGGCCATCTTGGCCAGCAGGGCGGGGTGGCGGAACGAGGTGCACAGGGTCAGGTGGCCGAGGCGGATGCGCGACGTGCGTCGCGCGAGCGCGGCGGCCACCGTCCACCCCTCCAGCGTGTCCGCCTCAGGCATCGCCGGTGCGGCGAGGTGGTCCATGAACCACACCGAGTGGAAGCCGAGGTTCTCGGCCATGAGCACGCGCTCTTCGATGGTGGCGTAGTCCATGCGCAGCTGCGGCAGGTAGAGCCCCACCTGCACCCGGCGCGTGCGAGGTCCGCCCAGGTCCGGAACGAAGGGCAGCTCGGTCACGTCGGCGGTCGCCTCGGTGGGATCAGGCGGGCTCGGCGAAGGCCTTGGTCTCGAGGTACTCCTCGAAGCCGGCGACGCCCATCTCGCGGCCGACCCCGGACTGGCGGTAGCCGCCGAAGGGCACGTCGGGGCTGTAGTAGATGCCGCCGTTGATCATGAGCGTGCCGGTGCGGATGCGTCGGGCCACGGCCTTCGCTCGTTCGTTGTCGGCGGACATCACCGCGCCCGACAGCCCGTAGACGGAGTTGTTGGCGATGCGGACGGCCTCGTCGTCGGTGCCGTCGTAGGGGATCACGGCGAGCACGGGCCCGAACACCTCCTGCTGGGCGATGGTGGCGTCGGGATCGACGTCGATCAGGAGCGTGGGCTCGTAGAACCAGCCCCGGTCGAGGTGCTCGGGGACCTTGCCGCCGGTGACGAGGGTGGCACCCTCGTCGACCGCGCCCTTGACGAGGCCGCCCACGCGCTCGCGCTGGCGCTCGGTGACGAGCGGGCCCATGAAGTTGGCGGGGTCGGTGGGGTCGCCATAGGGCATCGACTCCAGGACGCTCTTGGCGATCTCGACGCCCTCGTCGTAGCGGGAGCGGGGGAGCAGGAGGCGGGTGGGGATGGCGCACCCCTGGCCGGCGTGGGTGCAGACGCCGAAGGCGGCGGCGCCGGCCGCGCCGCTCATGTCGCAGTCGTCCAAGGCCACGAACGCCGACTTGCCGCCGAGCTCGAGGAACACCTTCTTCACGGTGTCGGCGGCGGCCGCCATGACGCGTCGCCCCACGGCGGTCGACCCCGTGAAGGTGACGAGGTCGACCCGAGGATCGGTGGTGATGGCCTCGCCGATGTCGTTGCGCTCGGCGGTGATGATGTTGAGCACGCCGGGCGGGATGTCGGTGTGCTCCTGGGCGAGGCGCCCGAGCACCAGTGCCGACCAGGGCGTGGCCGGCGCGGCCTTGAGCACCACGGTGTTGCCGGCCGCGAAGGCGGGCCCGATCTTGGCGAGGTTGAGCTGGTGGGGGAAGTTCCAGGCCGTGATGGCCCCCACCACGCCCACGGCTTCCTTCTCGATCCAGCGGTGCGAGGGGATGCCCATGGGCTCGGCGTTGCCGAGGTCCTCGCTCCAGGCGTACTGCTCGGCGAGGTCGGCGTAGTAGGTGAGGAACTCGAGGGGGACGTCGAGCTGCGGCCCGTAGGTGAGGGCGACCGGGGCGCCCACCTCGGCCACCGTCATGGCCCGGATCTCCTCCTGGTGGTCCACGAGGGCCTGGTGCAGCTGGCGCAGGCAGCGCACGCGGAGCTCGACGTCGGTGGCCCAGCCCGTCTCGTCGAAGGCCCGCCGCGCCGCGCCGATGGCGCGGTCGAGGTCCGCCTCGGAGGCGTCGGCGGCGACGCCGATGACCTCACCGGTCGCGGGATTGACGTTGTCGTAGGTGGCGCCTCCCTCGGCCGCCACCCGCGCCCCGTCGATGAACAGATCCGTCTCGTGCCAGAGATCCCCCATGGAGAGGGACACTAGGGGATCAGGGGCACCGGATCGGGGGTGGTCGCGCCCCGGGTGTCGACCCGCCACGAAGCCACCGCGGACACGACGGCGAGCGCGGCGAGGAACAGCCAGAGGCGGTCGAACCCCGCGGCGTCGCCGGTGGTGGCACCGCCCACGAGCACGACCGCCACGGCGACGCCGAACGTGCCGGCGATGCGGCTGTTGGTCTGGGTCGTCGCGGCGGCGATCCCGAACTTCGTGCTGGCCACCCCGTGCACGGCGCCGCTCTGGAACGACGGGAACACGGCGCCGATGCCCGCCCCCATCAAGACGAGGGCGACCACCCACACCCCGAAGGTGTCCCGGTCACCGACGGCGAGCAACAGCAGCAGGCTGCCGGCGGCGAACGACAGCGCACCGGGGACCATCACGCGGCGGTGGCCCACCCGGTCGGCGAGCTTGCCCCCGGCGAACGACAGCGTCGCCGCCGTGATCTGGGCGGGGATCACGTAGAGCCCGGCTCGTGAGTGGGGCGTTTCCCAGACCTCCGTGGCGAAGAGCACGAGGCCGAAGAACATGGCGAAGAAGGCGGTGGAGAAGGTGAAGGCCACCACGTTCGAGGCGCGGAACAGAGGGTCGGCGAGCAGGTCGAGGTCCAGCACCGGGTCGGCCTGGCGGGACGAGCGGCGCACCAGCGCCGCCGCGGCGACCACGGCGACGAGGGCCGACCCGAGCACCACGGGGTCCGTCCAGCCCCGTTCGGGGCCCTGGGTGATGGACAGCGCCATCGCCGCGACCGCGACCATGAGGATGGCCGATCCGGCGAGGTCGCCCACCCGGGCGTCGGCGTCCACGGACTCGCGGAACGTCCGGGCGCCCCCGACGAACGCGATCAGGGCCAACGGCACGTTGATCAGCAGGACCCAGCGCCACCCGCCGGCGGCGAGCAGCGCCGATCCGATGGCCGGGCCGGCCACCGTGGCGATACCGCCGACCCCGCCCCAGGTGCCGATGGCCGTCCCCCTGCGCGAGGCCGGGAACTCGGAGAGGAGCACGCCCATCGAGGCGGGCAGGATGAGCGCTCCACCCACGGCCTGGCCCGCCCGGGCGGCGATGAGCCACACGGGGCCGGGCGCGAGACCGGAGGCCAGGGCACCGACGCCGAACACGGCGGTGCCGACGAGGAACATGCGGCGCCGTCCGAGCCGGTCGGCGAGGCGCCCGCTCGGGATCAGCAGCGACGCCAGCACGATGCTGTAGATCGTGACCACCCACGAGAGGAGCGCGGCCGGCGTCGAGGGGAACGCGTCGCTGATGGCGGGGTAGGCGACGAACAGCATCGACAGGTCGAGTGCCCCGGCGAACCCGGCGATGCTCGCGACGGCGAGGACGAGCCAGGCTCGGCGTGGGATGGTCTCGATGCTCGGGGCGACGGTGGCGATGGGGCCGACCCTAGATGCCGCCCTGGCTACGGTGTCGCTCGATGCCGATCCACTACGACCTCGGCGACGACCACGTCGCGCTCATCACCATCGACCGGCCCGAGACCCGCAACGCCCTCGACATGTACCACTTCCGCGACCTGGCGGCCGCGTGGCGCCGGTTCAAGGACGAGGACGAGGCGTGGGTGGCGATCGTCACCGGGGTGGAGGGGGCCTTCATGGCCGGCGCCGACCTCAAGACCTACATCCCGCAGATCACCGAGCTCCACACCAAGATCGCCAGCGGTGAGGTCACCGAGATCGACGGCTGCCGGCTCAGCGACGGCACCCGCGCGGTCCTGCGCAACGCCAAGATCTACAAGCCGATCATCGCCGCGGTGGGCGGTCCGTGCGTGGCCGGCGGGATGGAGATGCTCGGTGGCGTGGACCTGCGCATCGCCACACCGGACGCCACCTTCGGGGTCATGGAGCCGAAGCGGGGCCTGTTCGCCGGCGGTGGCACCACCGTGCGGCTGCCCCGCCAGCTCGCGTTCCCGGCGGCCATGGAGTTCCTGCTCACCGCCGAGGCCTTTCCCGCCCAGCGGGCGCTGGAGGTCGGCCTTCTCAACGAGATCGTCGAGCCCGACCAACTGCTCGACCGTGCCCGGGAGTGGGCGCACCGCATCACCGCCAACGCGCCGCTGGCCGTCCAGGCCACGAAGGAGAGCGTGCTGCGCGGGCTGGCCCTCGACCTCGAGGCCGCGTACAAGGTCGAGGAGGAGCTGAGCGGCGTCGTGTTCTCGTCCGAGGACGCGAAGGAGGGCCCGCGTGCCTTCGCCGAGAAGCGTCCGCCGCAGTGGACGGGGCGGTGACGTCGCGGTGACTGGGCCCGACCCCCGCTCGGCCTGTCTCATCGGCGTCGCCCAGTCGGTCGTGCGCCCGGAAGACGGCGAGTCGCCCGAGCCCCTCGCGATCTGGGAGCAGGCGGTTCGAGATGCCGCCGCCGACAGTCGGGGGCGCGGCGTGCTCGAGGCCATCGACAGCTTCAACGTCGTCCACTGCCAGAGCTGGGAGTACGACGATCCGGCGGCCCGCCTCGCCGAGCGACTGGGTGTCGCCTGCCGGCACGGCCACTACTCGGGCATGGGTGGCACCACCCCGCAGCTCCTGGTGCAGCACCTGGCCGACGTCATCGCGTCCGGCGACATCGACGTCGGCGTGATCGTCGGAGCCGAGGCCCTCGCCACGAAGCGGCGGATGAAGAAGGACGGCCGCAAGCCCGAGTGGAGCCACCCCGCGACGGACCGCAACCCCTTCCCCTTCGAGGACCCGTTCCATCCCGCCGAGATCGCCCACCAGGTGTTCCAGGCGTGGTTGACCTTCCCGGTCTGGGACGTCGCCCGGCGCGCCCATCTCGGGGTGGCGCCCGACGACTACCGGGCCGGCATCGGCGCGCTCATGGCCCCGATGACCGAGGTCGCCGCGTCCAACCCCTTCGCCTGGTTCCCGACCGCCCGCACCGCCGACGAGCTCATCACCCCGACGGCCGAGAACCGCATGGTCGGCTACCCGTACACGAAGCTCACGGTGTCGGTGATGGACGTGGACCTCGGCGCCGCCGTGATCGTGGCCAGCCACGAGAAGGCCGACGAGCTCGGCGTGCCGCCGGAGCAGCGGGTCTACCTGCGGGGCTGGTGCTACGCGTCGGACCCGATCTACGTGGCCGAGCGCGAGGACCTCTGGCGCTCGCCCGCCATGGCCGGCGCCGGGGCCGAGGCCTTGCGGGTCGCCGGGGTGGGCATCGACGACGTGGCCCACCTCGACCTGTACTCCTGTTTCGCCAGCTCCCTGCACTTCGCCACCGACGCACTCGGCATCGCCGCCGACGACGAGCGCGCGCTCACGGTCACCGGCGGCCTGCCCTTCGCCGGTGGCGCCGGCAGCAATTACGTCACCCAGTCCCTGGCCGCCATGGCTCAGACCCTCCGCGAGGACCCGGGCTCCTACGGGATGGTCTCGGGCGTGGGCATGCACATGACGAAGCACGCCTTCGGGGTGTACTCCACGACGCCCGGGCCTCTCGACTGGCCGGCCGAGTCCGAGGTGCAGGGGGCGGTGGACGAGGCGCCCCAGCGCGCCATCCGTGACGAGGCGTCCGGCCCGGCGGTCGTCGCCAGCTACACGGTGGCCCACGGGCGCGACGGCGCTGCGGAGTGGGGCCTCGTCATCGCCGACCTGCTCGAGGGCGACCGCTGCTACGCCCGGGTCGACGACCCGGGCCTGCTGGCCGAGATGGAGGCCACCGAATGGGTGGGCGCCGGCGTGGACCTGGTGTCCACCGATGGGGTCAACACCGTCCGGCCCTGAGGCGCCCGGGCGTGACCCCCGTCAGCGTCAGCTGATCTCGGCGTCGCCCGGTTCGTGGTGCCCCGACAGGGCCCGGTGGAGACCGGCGCCGACCAGCGCACCGACGATCGGGAAGAGCCAGAAGAACCAGAGCTGGCCCAGCCAGTCGCCACCCACGAACAGCGCCGGTCCGGTGGACCGCGCCGGGTTGACCGAGGTGTTCGTCACCGGGATGGTGACGAGGTGGATGAGGGCCAGCGAGAGACCGATGCCCAGCGGTGCGAACCCTGCGGGCGCCCGGCGGTCGGTGACGCCGAGGATCACCCACAGGAACACGGCGGTGAACACCACCTCGACGACGATGCCCGACAGCATCGAGTACTGGCCGGGTGAGCCCGTGGTGCCGAAGCCGTTGGCGGCGAGGAAGTTTCCCTCGGTCTCGAACCCCGGTCGGCCGTCGGCGATGAGCAGCAGCACGCCGGCGGCGGCGATGGCCCCGATCACCTGCACGACGACGTACGGCACGACGTTGCGGGCCTCGAAGCGCTTCGCGGCCCAGAGCCCGACCGTCACCGCCGGGTTGAAGTGGCCGCCCGAGATGTGGCCCAGGGCGTACGCCCCGGTGACCACGGTCAGACCGAACGCGAGGGACACCCCGAGCAGGCCGATGCCGATGCCGTCGAGCCCGTCGGCCTCACCGAACTTGGCTGCGAGCACCGCCGACCCGCAGCCGCCGAGTACCAGCCAGAAGGTGCCGAGCGCCTCGGCTCCCAGTGCACGTGCGTTGCCCATCGGGCTCCCCTTTCGTCTCCCTGTCCCGCGACCGTAGTCACCGGGGGGTCACGCAGGGTCGACCCAGGGGCGGGGGCGTCGGACTACCGTCGATGCCGTCCCCTGCACCGACGCGGCCAGGAGCCAGCCATGAGCGACAACCCGACCCAACCGGGCAACTCCGTCTTCGGTGACCCGGCGGGGCCCCCGACCCAGCCCGCCGGGGCGCCCACGGGCGCGACCGGCGCCACCGGGCCTGGCGCCGACCCGACGCAGGTCGGGGGCGCCGTCACCCCCGCCGGCGGCACCGAAGCGGTCCACTACGACGTGCCGCCCCAGCCGCCGCTGCCCCCCGACGGTGGCGGTCCCGGGGGCCCGGGCGGGCCCGGCGGACCTTACGGCCCGGAAGAGGACGAGCCGCCGTGGTACCAGAAGACCTCGGTCATCGTGGCCATCGTGCTGGTGCTGGTCTTCCTGATCGCCATCGCGGTGGCGGTGTTCGCGAGCGGCGGTGACGACGACTCGCCCACGACGACCACCTCGTCCAGCTCGACCACGACGTCGTCGACCACGTCGAGCACCACGACGAGCACGACGGCGGCGCCGACCACGACCACGGCGGCGCCCACGACCACGACGGCGGCGCCCACGACCACGACGGCGCCTCCGACCACGACGTCGACGAGCACCACCACCACGACGCTGGCGCCCTAGCCCTGCGACGGTCCCCGGCGCCGGCCCGGTGGGGGCCGACGTCGGGGACGGTCAGCAGCTGCCGGCCGGGCGTGGCGGCGCCGGCCGGGCGGTCGGGGTCAGACCCGGGCGTGGGCGCCCTCGGGGTCGTGCGGGCCGGGCGGTGTCGGGACGTACTCGACCACCCGGTCGGGCTTGGCCAGGCCCTTCGACACCCAGGCGTGCTTGCGGCTGTCCGCCCAGACCAACATCGGGGGCAGGACCACGAGGGCGCTGAACAGGGCGACCGCCACGTTCATGGCCACGAGGATGCCGAAGTCCCGCAGCAGCGGGAGCGACGAGGTGGCGATGACGGCCACGCCGGCGATGGCGGTCATGGCCGACACGATGAAGGCCCGGCCGGTGCGCCCGGCGGCGACGTCGACCGCCTCGCGCGGCGAGGCCCCCCGCTCGCGCTCCTCGACGAAGCGCAACAGGATGAGCGACGTGAACTCGGTGCACGCCGCGATCACGAGGGGCCCACCGATGGCGGTCATCGGGCTGAGCTTCAGGTCGAACACGAAGGCGACCAACGAGGCCGCGCCCACGGCGATCAGCACCGGCACCAGCGACAGCAGCGACCGCACCACGCTGCGCATCCGGACGGTGAGGAAGATGAACACGAAGGCGAGCGCCAGGTAGGTGAGCTCGATGCGGTTGGCTTCGAGGTTCTCGAGCAGGCCCACGCCGACGACGGCGAGGCCGGACGGGGTGGCCGAGACGCCAGAGGGCGGGTCGACCGACTCCTCGATCTCGTCGACCACCAGTGCCCGCTCCTCGAGCGAGCTCGGCCCGGCCCGGAAGATCAGGTTCATGGCGTCGCCGTCGGGCGACACGAGCGACTGCTGGATGTCGGGCGGCGCCACCTCGTAGGCCGCCCGGACCTCCTCGGCGGTGGGCGGCACCGAGGCCCCGCCGGGGACGACGAGCAGGTCGCTGACCGTGGCCACGATGCTCGACGGCGTCAGCAGGTCCTCGGGGTGCTCGGCCAGCTGCTCCTGGGTGAACTCGTGCATGAACGTGACGTTCTCCTGGGTGAAGACGTCGTCGCTCTGGATGAAGATGCCGAGCTCGCTGGAGGAGCCCGTCTCCTCGTCGATCGTGTTGATGTCGCGGATCACCTGCGTGTCCTGGTTCACCCACTTGATGGGGTCGGTCTGCAGGGTGAGGTCGTCCTCGACGGCCATGCCGCCGAAGAAGATGGCGACGCTGGCGATGGCGAGGGGGATGGCCGACCACGCCGGCACCGAACCCATGAACACGACGAGGCGACCGAGCGGGCCCTCGCGGAAGTCCCGGCCCTTGGTGGGGGACTTGAACTCACGGATGCCCAGCGCGGCCAGCGGGATGATGATGCTGGCGAAGCAGATGACGGCGATGCCGACCGCCAGCAGAAGGCCGAAGTCGCGGATCATGGGGACCTTGGCGAACTGCAGGGCGCAGAAGGCGAACACCGCGTCGAAGGTGACGACGAGCAGCGCCGGACACAGGTTGCGGGCGGTCTCCTGGATCGGGTGGCGCATGTGGTCGATGACCACCTCCTCCTCCACCCGGGCGTGCATCTGGATCGCGTAGTCGATGCCGATGCCCATCATCACCGGCAGCCCGGCGATGGTCACGATGGTGAGGGGGATGCCGAGGAAGCCGGCGGCGCCGAAGGCCCAGATGAGACCGACGATGATGACGCCGAGCGGGAGGAGCCGCCAGCGCACGTTGAAGAAGATGAGCAGGATCAGCACCATGATCGCGGCGGCGATGGCCCCGAGGGTCAACATGCCGCCCGTCAGGTACTCGTTGATGTCCTGCAGCAGGACGGGCGCGCCCGTCGTCGTCACCGTCGCCCCGTCGAACTCGAGGTCCGCCGTGACCTCCTTGGTGACAGTGGCACCGTTGCCCTCCTCCTCGATCGAGGCGTTGCCCGGGAGGCGGGTGATCATCTGCGCGTGGGTGTCGTCGGGGAAGAACGACAGCAGGGCGACGCGGATGTTGCCCTCGTTGTCGCGGAGCAGGAAGTCGACCCACTCGGGGTTGTCGAGGTTGCGGTCCTCGGGCGGGATGGCCTCGAGGCGCTCGAGGGTCACCGCCGCGTCGGCGGTGCGGGCGGCGCGCCCCTCCTCGGTGGGATCGTCGGTGGTGGCCCGGAACAGCGCGGCGCCGGCGACGCTGTCGAGGGGATTGCCCGACTCGCTGTCGACCAGGGCGGCGTTGAAGTCCATGATGTCGACCGGGGTGATCACCCCCTCGATGTGCTCGTCGGCCCGCAGCTCCTCGGCGGCCTCGGTGAACTTCGCCCGGTTCTCCTCGGTGAAGAGCTCGTCGATGGTGTGGCCCTCGTCCATCGTGACGAGGGTGAGCATGGCCTGGCCGCCGAACAGGTCCTGGTAGGCGACCGAGTCCTTGTAGACCTGGTCGTCCTTGTTGAAGTAGCTGTCCTGGCCGGTCTGGAACTCGAGCTGGGTGATGCCGAACCCGAAGAGCAGGGTCACCAACAGGCCGCCCACGGCCACCACGCCCGCGTGCTTGCCCAGCCACACCGCCAACTTCATCCAGAACCGTTGCATCACGTTCCTCCGCGCGTCCCCCGGGTGAGGTGGGGGACAGTAGTAGAGGGCGCCCGGAGCCGTTCACCATCCGTACACCTGCCTACGATCGGGCGGTGAACTTCCAGACGTTGCGGAGCGGAGCGGAGCAGCACGAGCGCGAACCGGATCCCGAAGGGGCACCGACGAAGGAGGTGCGAAGGTGACGGCCGCCACCGACCCGCAGCTGGCCGACGAGCTCGTCGGCGCCATCCGTTCCTGGATCCGCAAGGACGTCATGGACCAGGCGTCGGCGTTCGAGCACGCCGACGAGTACCCCGAGGACATGGTCGCCCAGATGCGGGCCTTCGGCCTGTTCGGGGCGACGATCCCGCCGGAGCACGGCGGCCTCGGCCTCGACGTCATCACCTACGCCCGCGTCATCGAGGAGCTGGCGTACGGGTGGATGACGCTCTCGGGGGTGCTCAACACCCACATGATCGCCGCCAACCTCATCAAGCGGTTCGGCACCGACGAGCAGAAGGCCCGCTGGCTGCCCGCGATGGCCGAGGGCGAGGTGCGGGCGGCGTTCTCGCTCAGCGAGCCCGACTCGGGGAGCGACAGCCAGGCCCTGCGGGCCAAGGCGGTGCCCGATGGCGACGAGTACGTCGTGAACGGCACGAAGATGTGGGTGACCAACGGCGAGCGGGCCGGCCTGGTGGCGCTGGCGGCGCGGACGCCTGAGGGCATCACCTGCTTCATCGTCGAGAAGGAGCCCGGCGCCTCCTTCGAGGGCATCGGGGTCAGCCGCCACATCGACAAGCTCGGCTACCGCGGCATCGAGACCGTCGAGATGACCTACACCGACCACCGCGTCCCGGCCGAGAACGTCCTCGGAGGGCCCGAGGGCCTGGGGCGCGGCATGCACTTCATCCTCAGCTCGCTCGAGCTCGGGCGCATCAACATCGCCGCCCGGGCCGTCGGCGTGGGTCGTGCCGCCTACGACGCCGCCTTCTCGTACGCACAGCAGCGCGAGACCTTCGGGGTGCCCATCGCCAAGCACCAGGCCATCGCCTTCAAGCTGGCGGACATGGCCACGAAGCTCGAGGCGTCACGCCTGCTCGTGAAGAGCGCGGCCGAGAAGTTCGACCGGGGCGAGCGGGCCGACGTCGAGGCGGGCATGGCCAAGCTGTTCGCCTCCGAGTCGGCCTTCGAGATCGCCACCGAGGCCCTGCGCATCCACGGCGGGTACGGGTACACCACCGAGTTCCCGGTCGAGCGGTACTACCGGGACGCGCCGCTGATGATCATCGGCGAGGGCACCAGCGAGATCCAGCGCATCGTCATCGCCCGCGGCCTGCAGAAGCGGGCCGAGGAGTCCGGTCTGATCTGACAGGAGACCTCGGGGGTCAGCCCGACCCTGCACCCTGGCCGGGGAGCGTGACCTGCGCGGTCATGCCCAGCGCGATGTGGGGGGCCTGTGTCTCGGGGTCGGCCACGAAGCAGTTGTAGCTGTAGTCGCCGGGGGCGACGTCGATGGGGACGTAGGCCACGGCCCCGGGGGCGATGGCCGACAGCCCGGTCCCGACGGTGTTGTCGAGGTTGCCGACCGTCCACTCGTGGGCCTGCGTGCCGTCGTTGGTGACCTCGATGGTGCCGGCAGTCGGGAGGTCGTCGTCGCCCTCGAAGGCGAAGTCGACGAGGGACACCGACGCGTCGGCCGCTGGCGGGTCCGCGGGGGCCGCCTCGTCCGCCGCCGGGACGACCTCGACCTCGCCCAGCATGCCGAGGGCGTAGTGGGACTCGCCGTCCTGGTTGGGGATGAAGCAGACCAGCGCGTAGCTGCCCTCGGTGAGCGGCACGGTGGCCGAGCCGGTCTCGCCCGCGATGGTGTTGTTCGGCCCGCCCGCGTAATTGGCGGCGTCGATGAAGCCGTCACCCTGGGCGCTCAGGCCGTCGGCGACCGCGGCAGGGGTCTGGCCGTCCTCCAGGCGCACGAGGGTCACCTGGTGGTTCTCCGCGCCCTGGTTGTCCTGGTTCACGGTGACCAGGCCCGCGGCCACCTGCTCGGTGTCGAGGGCGTAGCCGTAGTCGGTCGCTACGACGTTCAACGTGTCGGGTGCGGTCTCGGGAACCGCGCTCGTGGACGTCTCCACCCCGGTCGCGTCGTCGGCGCGATCGGCGTCGCCGCTGCTGGAGCAGCCAGCGACGAGCAGCACCAGGACCGCAGCGAGGGTGGCGAGGTGGGTGGGGCGGAGGGGGAAGCAGTGGTGCACGACGGGCACTCCTCGGTCGGTGGTGCTGGGGTCTGGGGGGATTCGGGCGGGACGGGCTGGTCGGATCAGAACGCGACGGCGGTGGCGAGGAGGCCAACGCCGGGCTCGCGGCCGGCGACGGTGCGGGCGAACTCGACGGCGTCGAGGCACAGCTCCTCGGCGGGCCTCTCGCCCGACGAGACGAAGGCGCCACCGGCCGGCCCGTCGAGGACGAGGGTGAAGGCGCTGCCGTGGCGGCGGGCCCACTCGGCCACGACGTCCGCCACGAGGCGACCGTCGTGGTCCGCGGTCAGCTCGAGGGGGCGCCCCGTGGCGCGGGCGATGTCGACGCGGTGCATCCAGACGTCGCGGGTGTAGATGGTGTCCACCAGGTAGCCGAGGGTCCAGCGCTCGGTGCCGTAGGGCATCTCGACGTCCATGCGGGCGAGCGAGCGCACCGGGCCGGGCACCCGGGTCCGGCCCTTGACCGCCGGGGTCACCAGTCGCTCGTACTCGGCGAGGAGGGCGTCGGGGCCGTCGGCGGCCCGGTCGGCGACCTGCAGGGCGCTGAGCTCGTCGACGAGGGGGCCGTCGCCCTTGCGGGCGAGGCGCAGCTGGCGCAGGTTCTCCCGCATCGACGCGTTGCCCGCCATCGCGCCGACGACGTGGGCCACCATGGCCCGCACGTCCCAGGCGGGGCAGTCGGTCGATCGAGTCCAGTCGTCGGGTCCGAGGGCGGCGAGGAGAGCGCCGAAGCGCTCAAACTCCACCGCAGCCAGCGCCATGGCGGCGCGGTGGTCGATCGGATCGATCGAGGCGACGTCGGTGGGGGTGCTCGTCGTCATGAGGCGTTCCTGTCGGGTCGGTCGTCGGTGAGGACGTGGTCGAGGTACATGTCGAGGGCCTCGTCGAGAAGGCGCACCCATCGGTCGCCGCCGGGGTCGTTGGCGATCTGCTGCGAGATCAGACCGCTGATCAGGGCGGTCTGGAGATCGAGGTGGGCCGGGTCGGTGATGCCGAGCGCGGCCGACGCGCGTTCGACACCCGTGAGCACCTCCAGGGCCACGGCGTAGGACTCGGCCGACGGCTCGAAGCCGGGGATCGTGCGTTGGAACAGGAGTTGGAAACGCACCGGGTCGGCGAGGCAGAACGCCACGAACTGGCGCGCCCCCGCCTTGAACCGCTCCCGGTCGACGGGAGCCTCGGGGCCCGGCCAGATGCCCTCAGCCAGCAGGGCGCGCCAGCCGTCGGCGAACATCGCGTCGTAGATGTCGTTCTTCGAGCCGAAGTAGCCGTAGAGCGACTGGGCCCGCATTCCGACGCGGTTGCCCAGCTCGCGTAGCGACAGGCCGGCCAGGCCCTGCTCCTGGGCCAGTGTCCAGGCCGCGGCCAGGATCTCGGCGCGCGTCGCCTGACGGCGTGCTGCAATCCGAGGACTGTTAGTAGTTCCTGACACTGTTCGGAGAATGACAGGCGAGCGGGCGCCCGTCAAGGGGCGGGCCGGCGTGGTGCGGGCAGGGCGGAGGCTTCACCGCCCTCGTTCGTCCGCCCCGCCGCTCTGGATCACGGTCGAGGAGCGCCGGGCATCGCCACGGCGCCCGGTGCTCAGCGGCCGACGACGGCCTCGTACAGCTCCTGGAAGGCGGGCTCGACGCAGTCGGCGAGGTCCCACACGTCGGGCAGAAGCTCGTCGCAGACCATGAAGCCGAAGTCGACCGAGTCCCGGTAGCTCATCACCGTGATGTTGAGCCCGGCGCCCTCCATGACCGGCCCCATGGGGTAGGCGGCCTGGAGCTCGGCGCCCGCGAAGTAGAGCGGGAACGGCGGGCCGGGCACGTTCGAGATCACCAGGTTGTGAATGGGCCGGTGCCGGTCCGCCAGGTTCATCGACGAGTACAGCCGGGCGGCGAGGGCGAAGGTGTTCGGCGCCGCGAACTCGGTCCAGCCCTGGAGCATGTCGGCGCCGATGGCGTTGTGGTCCTCCTTGGCGCCCTTCGTGTTCTCGGAGATCACCGCCAGGCGCAGGGCCGGGTCGGCGATGTCCGACGCCAGCGAGGTGAACATGGCCGACACCGAGTTGGCGCTGCTGCCGGCCTTTTCATCGGGCGTGACCGCGACGGGGCACACCGCGAGCAGCGGCGTGTCGGGCAGGGCGTCGCGCGACTCGAGGTAGCGGCGCAGGGTGCCCGAGCAGATGGCGAGCACGACGTCGTTCACCGTGGCGTCGGCGGCGTTCTTGATGGCCTTCATGTCGGCGAGCTGCACCCGGCTGAAGGCCACGTTGCGCTTGGAGGAGATGGCGGCGTTGAACGGCGTCGCGGGCGCGGTGAGGGGCAGGGCGCCCGAGGGCCGGTCGGCGCTGTTCCGCGAGGCGATCAGCGAGGCGGCCGAGGAAAGGGTCTTGCCCACGAGCGGGACGATGTTGAGCCGCTGGCGCATGCGCGAGGCGGCGGCGTGGTACATCAACTCGCCGTCGGAGGGGACGGATTCGGTCTCGATGGGCGTGGGGCCGTCGGGACCCTCGGCGTCGGGCTCGAGGTCGAAGAGGTGCACCATGAACTGCGCACCGGCGCTGCCGTCGACGCCGCAGTGGTGCACCTTGGCCACCAGCGCGACGTTGTCGTCGGCGAGGCCCTCCACGACCCAGGCCTCCCAGAGCGGGCGGCTGCGGTCGAGCGGGGTGCTGGCGATCTGCCCGGCGACCTTGCCCAGCTCGGCGGGGCCGCCCGGCGACGGCGCCCCGATGCGCCGAACGTGGTAGTCGAGGTCGAACTCCGGGTCCTTGACCCACAGGGGGTGGTTGAGCCGGAACGGCACCTCGACGAGGCGCTGGTGGAACGGCGGGATCAGATGGACCCGGTTGCCGATGAACTCCTTCACCTTCTCGAAGGAGTAGCCCCCGGGCATGGTCGAGGGGTCGAACACCGCGGTCATGGCGACGTGCATGTGCAGCGTCGGCGTCTCGAGGTAGAGGAAGGTCGCGTCGAGTCCGGACAGTCGCTGCACGCTGGCACAATAGAGGCGTGTCGTGGCTCTTTCTGCTCGTGAGCGTCGTCGGGTTCGCCTTCACCGTCAACGCCTTCCTCCCGACCAACAACCGCGTGCTGCTGGTGCCCACGTTCTTCGCCTCGTGGATGACCATCGAGCTGGCCGGGCACCACCTGGTCTGGCAGGCGCTCGCCACGCTGTTCTTCATCTACACGGGCGCCCTCGACGCCTGGCCGGGCTGGGTGGCGCTGGGCCTCACCTTCCTCTCCTGGGTCGGGCTCTGGGTCCTCGTGGTGCGGGGCCGGCGGGCCGCGGTCACCGTGCGCGACGCCATGGAGGAGCTCGTCGACGACCACGACGGCGCCCCCCGGGTGCCCCGCCGCCACGTGTTCGTCCCCTTCCTGTTCCGCCGCCCCGAGGCGCGGGTCATCAAGGACGTGGTCTACCGCCGGGCGGGGGGCCGCACGCTGAAGCTCGACGTCTTCCTGCCGCGTGAGGAAGGCGCCGCCGGCAAGATGCGCCCCGCGATCATGCAGATCCACGGCGGCGGCTGGGTCATCGGCGACAAGCGCGAGCAGGGCATCCCTCTCCTCGGCCACCTCGCCGCCAACGGCTGGGTCGGCTTCAACGTGAACTACCGCCTCAGCCCGGCGGCCACCTTCCCGGACCACCTCATCGACCTCAAGGCCGCGCTGGCGTGGATCCGCGAGCACGCCGACGAGTACGGCATCGACCCCGACTTCATCGCGGTCACCGGGGGCTCGGCCGGCGGCCACCTCACCGCGCTGATGGCCCTCACCATGGGCGACCCCGAGTACCAGCCGGGCTTCGAGGACGCCGACACGTCCGTGCAGGCGGCCGTGCCGTTCTACGGCGTCTACGACTTCACCGATCGGCTGAAGACCCAGACCAAGGGCTTCCTCCCGATGTTCATCGAGCCCTACGTGATGAAGGCCTACCTGGCCGACGACCCCGAGAAGTTCGCGAAGGCCTCACCCATCGACTGCGTCCGGGCCGACGCCCCGCCCTTCTTCGTGATCCACGGCGACCGCGACACGCTCGCCCCGCTCGAGGACGCCCGGCTCTTCGTCGAGCGCCTGCGGGCGACCTCGACCCAGCCGGTCGTCTACGCCGAGCTCCACGGTGCCCAGCACGCGTTCGACATCTTCGTGTCACCCCGCACCGCGCCGGTGATCGAGGGCGTCGAGCGCTTCCTCGACGGTGTCCACCGCGACTGGCTGCGGGGCCTCGAGGGCAGCGGCGAGGGCTCGGTCACCGAGGGCACGATCGTGGCCGACGGCCTCGCCGACGACGACGCGCTGACCGAGCACGCCCCCGCCACCTCCACCTGACCCCGACACTCCCGGTCTCCCCCCTCGGATTGCGATCGCGTGCCTGGTGTTGCAGGCGCGTGACGATCGCTCAGGACCGTGCCGTACTCACCGATGGAGGGGCAGGTAGGAGATCCTGAAGGGGGGTCGAGCCATGTTGGCTGCACGTTCGGATGGCGTCGGGGCGTCGAAGCACCACCGCAACCGCCTCCTGTACGGCCCCGACTGGATCAGCCCCTACGAACGGCGCCGCGCCGCCCTCCGTCGGGTGACGAGGAGCGACCCGGCCGAGTTCCACCCCTCGAACGGCGTGATCCTCCTCGACCCGTCGGCGCCCGACCCGTCCACGGTCGTGGACCTCACCGCCCGCCGGGCCGAACGGGCCGCGCAGGCGGCGGAGGCGGCGGCGAAGCACCCCTCGCGCTGGCAACCTGCTTAGCGGGGGCCGAATCCGCGTAGCCTCGCCCGGGTGACCACGGTCGAACCGGGCACCGCCCTCAGCAAGAGCCAGGCCGAGCGCCGTCGCCGGGTCATCGGCGCGGCCATCGACCTCGGCGCCGGCGGCGGCTACGACGCCGTGCAGATGCGCGACCTCTCGGCGCGCAGCGACGTCGCGCTGGGCACCATCTACCGGTACTACTCGTCCAAGGACCACGTCCTCGCCGAGGCGCTGGTCGAGTGGGTCGAGGACCTCGAGGGCCAGATCGCCCGGCGGCCGCCGACGGGGGCCACCACCGCCGACCGCATGGTCGACATCCTGCGGCGGGCCACCCGCGCCATGGAGCGCGAGCCGAAGCTCAGCGAGGCGGTGATCACCGCGCTGGCCGCCGCCGACCCGAAGGTGATCGAGTGCCAGCAGGTGGTCGGCACGACCATGGCCCGCATCCAGGACCGGGCCTTCCCCGACGACTTCGACGTCGACACCCGTGCCGGCATCGTCCGCATGCTCGGGTGGATCTGGTACGCCGCACTCGTGGGGTGGGTCAACGGCTGGTCCGGCATCGGTAAGGTCGGCGACGAGCTCGAGCTCGCCGCCCGCCTGTTGATCGAGCCCCACGAGGCCTAGGGTCCCGGGTCCTCCTCGGCGGCGGACGCCCTCGTCGCCTCGGCCTTTCGCTCCCTCCGGGTGCGGGCCCGCTCCCGGAGGTCGGTGAGCGCGGCGAGGCCCGCTGCCATCACTGGGTCGGCGCCGGCGCCCACCAGGTCGGGCGCGTCGCCGGCTTCGTTGTAGCGCTCCCACAGCGTGGCGTTGAGGACCCCGGCGAACACGACGAGGCGCCCGTAGAAGTAGAGCCACAGGAGCATGGCGACCGCGATCCCCATGGTGCCGTACGTCTCCGAAGAGCTCTCGACCGCGTGGGGGAGCCAGAACAGTGAGATCAGGTGCATGGCTTGGAGGCCGAGGGCCAGGACCGTGGCGCCCGGGAGGACCGCCGTGTACGGGAGGTTCGGTCGGGGGAGGCCCAGGAGGCCGGCCCACATCAGCAGGCCGAAGATCAGCACCACGGCGAGGGTGATGACCAGCCCTGGTCCGGGCAGCAGGTCGCGGAGGCGGTTCGCGACCGCCGTGGTTGCCACCATGCCCAGGAACACGACGTTGTACCCGGCCACGCCGGCGACCGTCGGGGGCTTGGTCATCGGCACTCGCCACACGAGCGCGCTCGTCACCCACATCGATCGCAGCGCGTGCTTGCTGGCCGAGTACAGGGCCCAGAGGCCGAGGCCCAACAGGATCCACCGGCTGCGCTGGACGTCGTTGGCGGCCTTGGCCACCGAGCTGGCCGCGAACGCCGTCACCCCGAGGTTGGTGCTGACCTCGCCGGAGTCCTCGCCTGCGGCGGCGGCGAAGCCGAGGCCGGCGACGGCGACGAGCGAGGCGGCCAGCAGCCAGACGAAGACCCGGAAGGCGATGGCGCCGGCGAGCACGGCGCCGCCGATGTCCCGGTCGCGCTGGTAGGCCTCGCGGGCGAGCACGACCGGCGCCCACGCCGTGGTGGCGGCCAGCTCGAGGAGCTCTTCGACCTGGGCACGGCGGTGCAGGTAGGTCGCCTTCAGCCCGCTCGGCTGCTCGTCCTCGGCAGGCGCCTCCTCGTCGGCCACGGTGTCAGTGTCGTCGCCGATCGGGGGTGCGGTGAAGTCGGGCGCCGGTCAGCCGGCGGTGTCGTGGATCTCCATCGTCGGCGGCTCGGTGGCGAGCGCGGACAGCCGGGTCACGAACTCGAGCGATGCGGGCACGGCGAAGTGGGCGTCGAGCGCGGCCCGGTCGGCCCACTGCTCGAGGAACACGAGCCGGTTCGGGTCCTCCACGTCGTGGTGCACCGAGTGCAGCAGGCACCCCGGCTCGGTGCGCGAGCGGCGCACGTGCTCGAGCGACACGGCCACCGCCTCGTCGAGATCCTCGGGTCGGACGACGACGCTCCCGGTCACGATGATCACGGCGCCGACGTTAGGGCCGGCGTCCGGGAAATCACCGTTCATCAGACCTCTGCTTCGGTCAACATCTCCGTCATGGCGTTGACGATGAGCGTCTCCGAGGCCAGCGCCTCCTTGGCGGCGATCCTGGACCGGGTCGTGGAGGGTGACGAGATCACGATCACACGGAACGGCCGGGCCGTCGCCGTGGTGATCCGACCTGATCGGCTGCGGTTCCGGCGTGGGGCTCCTGCTCTCGAGGAAGCGGAGCGGCTGCGCGAGCGCATGGAGGACGCACGCCGACGACCGCTGTCCTCGACGAACGGCCTTGCTCCTGGCCGAGCCGAGGAGCTGGTGGCTCAGATCCGGGCTGACCGCGACGCGGACCCGCTTCCTGGCGGGTGACGGAGCCGCTCAGATCTCCCGGAGTGCGGGGAGGAGGTCGGACTCGGCCCAGTCGAAGAACGGTTCCTGGTGGTCGCCGCCGATCTGGACCAGGGCCACGTGGGTGAACCCGGCGTCGCTGAACTCGCGGACGGCCGCCACCACGGCGTCGACGTCGTCGCCGCAGGGGATCTGCTCGGCCACGTCGTCCTCAGTCACGGCCTGCGACGCGGAGGCGAAGTGGCGGGGGCCGGGCAGCTCGGCGTTGACGTCCCAGCCGCCGAGGAACCAGCGGAACTGCTCGCGCGCCCGCTTGCGGGCCAGCGCCGGGTCGGGGTCGTAGCTGATTGCCAGCTGGCCCACCTTGGGCTTGCCGGCGCCGCCGGCGCCCTCGAAGCGCTCGACGAGGTCGGCCTTCGGCTCGACCGCGATCATCACGTCGGCCTGCTCGCCGGCGAGGGTGCACGACGCCGGCCCGGAGACGGCCAGGCCGATGGGCGGCGGCGTCGACGGCAGATCCCAGAGCCCGGCCGCCTCGGCCGAGAGGTACTCGCCCCGGAAGGTCACGGTCTCGCCGTCGAGCATCGGCCGGATGATGGCGAGGGCCTCCTCGAGGCGGTCGTGGCGCACGTCGACCGGCGGCCAGTCGAGGCCCACCACGTGCTCGTTCAGGTTCTCGCCGGCGCCGAGCCCGAGGGTGAAGCGCCCCTCGGAGAGCAGCTGGATCGTCGCCGCCTTCTGCGCCACCACCGCCGGGTGGTACCGCATGGTCGGGCACGTGACGTAGGTCATCATCCCGATCTCGTCCGTGGCCTGGGCCACCGCGCCGAGCACCGACCAGACGTACGGCGAGTGGCCCTGCTCCTCCAGCCACGGCGCGTGGTGGTCGGAGGCGGCGAGGAAGTCGAACCCCCGCGCCTCGGCCTGGAGGGCGTCGCCGACGATCTGCGCCGGCCCCGCCTGCTCGCTCATGATCGTGTACCCGATGGCAACCATGCCCGGGCCCTACCCGCTCGACCGCCGGCGCCGCGCCCCGATCGTCTGGTTCTCGGAAGCGTCAAGCCGCCTCAGGCGGCCGCCGTGTTCCGAGAACCCGGTGGCCCGCCCAGGCTGACGATTCTGAGAAGCGTCGAGCGGTTGCCGGCGGTTCGAGGGCTCCCGGAACGCTCGGCCCGCGTCGAAGTCACCGCTCGGGCAGCCAGATCGGGAAAGCGCCGCCCTCCACGAGCTCTTGGGCGCCGGTCCCGTCGGCCTTCACCAGCCAGATGTCCAGGTGGCCCGATAGCGTCTCGACGGGGGCGTAGGCGAACGTCAGCCACTCGCCGTCTGGCGACCACTTGGGGGTGCCGACCGCTCCGGTGACCAGGTGCGCGACCTCGAAGGACTCCAGGTCGACGGTCCACAGCCCGCTGTCGCCGGGGTCGGCGCAGCGCAGCGACAGTGCCGCTCGGTCGGCGGTGCCGTGCACGTCACCGAGGGTCACGTTGCAGTGGGCCGGCAGATCGATGGACCGGAGGTCCGAGCCCTCCCGGGTCATCAGCGAGGCGGTGACGGGATCGGCCAGGGACGCAGCGGCAGGGGCCACCAGCAGGTGGTCGTCGCCGACCGCCGCGGTGCACCCCTGCAACGCGAGGTCGAGACCGAGCGGCTCGACGTCCTCGGCGCGCACCTCGAACACCCCTCGGTCGTCGCCGCTGAAGGACTGCTCAGGAGCGAGGATGGACCGGCCGTCGCTCGAGAGCGACGGGCACGAGAGCGGGACGTCGCCGTCGTAGGCGACCTCGGCGTCGCTCTGGGAGTCGGACGACAAGAGGTCGAACGACAGGAGTCCGACTCGATCGCCGTGGGCCGCGTTGAACACCACCCGATCGCCCACCGCGTCGCCGTACAACGGTGACCGCCATCCCGTGGGCAGCCTGAAGGGCGACTCGGCCTCGTCGCCCCTGGTCGTGACCGCGAGTCGCTCCCCGGTGGCGGTGGCGACATCGGCGAACCGGAAGTAGCTGATCAGTCCGTCCGGTGCTCGCTCCGCCCGGTCCTGGTCCGGTCCGTCGGCCAGCCCGGGTTCGACGCACGTGACATAGAGGAGCTCCCGGCGCTGGGTGCTCCGAGAGAACCAGTCGCCCGTGGCCATCCGGGCCCCGTCGTCCGCGACCAGCTCGTCCTGGTCCGAGAGCGCCTTCGTCGTCCAGCTGTCGCCGGCGGCGGGCAGCCCCTGTCGGTCCTCGCGCCATGCCTCGACGAGGATCTCGTCCGCAGCCGGGTCGAACCGCGCCGTCGGCCGCAACGCCTCGCCGAGGTCACCGTCGGCCACCTCGGCCATCGAAGCGGCGACGCGGCTGCGGTCGGCGAGGACGGACTGCAGCTCGCCGGCGCTCAGGTCGAAGACCTCGGGGGCCAGCAGCTCGTCCTCGAGCTCGACGAACTGCTCGTACGCCGAACACAGCTCCGCCGGAGCGCCGGTGTCGCTCTCGTCGCCGGCGCTGCCGCACCCACCGGCGAGCACTGCGACGGTGAGGCCGACCATCCCCACCTTCCCGGCCCATTGCACGGCGTGACCCTGCCACACCCTGCTGTTGGAGGAAATAGCCCCCGGAATCGGGGGGCTATTTCCTCCGACGAAAGCCGCCGCCGAGCGTCAGATCTTGGCGTCGTGGCCTTCCCAGTAGGGGTCCCGCAGTTTGCGCTTGTAGAGCTTGCCGTTGGGGTCCCGGGGCATCTCGTCGGTGAAGTCCACGGAGCGGGGGATCTTGAACTTGGCCAGCTTCTCGCCGCAGTAGCTGAGGATCTCCTGCGCCACCTCGTCGCTGGGCTCGACGCCGTCGACCAGCTCGACCACGGCCTTGACCTCCTCGCCCCAGTCGGGGTGGGGGATGCCGAACACGGCGGCGTCCGCGACCTTGGGATGGCCGAGCAAGGCGTTCTCGATCTCGGCCGGGTAGATGTTCACGCCACCCGAGATGATCATGTGGCTCTTGCGGTCGCGCAGGAACAGGAAGCCGTCCTCGTCGAGCACGCCGATGTCACCGACGGTGAAGAAGCCCTTCTTGCGGTTCTCGGCGGTCTTCTCGGGGTCGTCCTTGTACTCGAAGTCCTGGCCGGTGCCCATGCGCATGTAGACCGTGCCGACCTCACCGGCCGGGAGCTCGTTGCCCTCGTCGTCCATGATGACGACCTCCGAGTTGGGCCACGCCTTGCCCACGGTGCCGGGCTTCTCGAGCCACTCCTCGGGGGTGACGATGGTGCCGCCACCCTCGGTGGCCGCGTAGTACTCGTAGATCGACGGACCCCACCACTCGAGCATCGCCCGCTTGACGTCGGGCGGGCAGGGAGCGGCGGCGTGGACCATGTTGCGGGTCGACGACACGTCGTACTTGGCCTTGACGTCGTCGGGCAGGGCCAGGAGCCGGTTGAACTGCGTCGGCACCATGTGGCTGTGGGTGACCTTGTAGCGGTCGATGAGCTCGAGCATCCCCTCGGGCGTCCACTTGTCCATGAGGATCACGCGGTGGCCGAGGTGCAGCGAGTTGCCGGTGAAGTGCAGGACGGCCGTGTGGTAGAGCGGCGAGCCCGTGATGTGGACGCCGTCGCCGAGCGGGGTGATGCCGAACATCTGCGGGAAGCCGGCGAAGAGCTCGCCGAACACGTCGGGGTCGATGTCCACGACGGGGCGCTTGACGCCCTTCGGCTTGCCGGTCGTGCCGGAGGTGTAGTGCATGGCCGCACCCGACGACCGCTCCTCGGGGAGCGTGTCGGGCTGGCCGTCGGTCAGCTCGGAGAAGGGGCGGAAGCCGGGCACGTCGCCGATGGCGAAGCGGCACTCCGCGGGGAAGTCGACCTGGTCGGCGGCCTTCGCGGTCTCCTCGGCGAAGCGCTCGTGGCCCACCAGGACCTTGGCCTCGCTGTCCTGGACGATGTACGCGATCTCGTCCGCCACCAGGTGGTGGTTGACGGGCGTGATGTAGAGCCCGGCCTGAAGGCAGGCCATGTACAGCTCGACCATCTCCGCGCCGTTGGGCAGCACCGTGGCGATGGCGTCGCCCTTGGTGAGCCCGAGAGCACGCAGGCCGTGGGTGACCTTGTTGGTGGCCGCGAGCAGCTCACCGAACGTGTACTCGGTGCCGTCCGGCGTCACCAGCGCCGGCCGGTCCGGCTGCTCCTGTCCGATCTTCCAAAACCCGAGACTGGCCACGTCGATCTTCCCCTCGTTGGCTGACCTGCTCGCGCCAGAGTAGAACGCGTTCCACTACAGTCCGCAACGCCACGGCACGACCGCACGCGCCAGACCACCACGACACGCCACGAAGGAGCCTCCGATGCGAGGAGCACTGCTGCACAACACCGGTGACGAGACCCTCGAGGTCGTCGACGACCTGACCGTCGCCGATCCCGGTCCGGGCCAGGTGAAGATCCAGATCGAGGCCACCGGCGTCTGCCACTCGGACCTGCACGCCATGACCGGCTCGCTCCCGCAGCCCGCCCCCGTCGTGCTGGGCCACGAGGGTGCCGGCGTCATCACCGCCGTCGGTGCCGGCGTGGACAACCTCGCCGAGGGTGACCACGTGATCGTGGCCTGGTCGCCGCCGTGCGGGAAGTGCACGATGTGCGTGGACCACAAGTCCCCGCACCTGTGTGTGATGTTGCAGTTCGAGTGGGCCGTGCAGCAGAAGTTCCAGCGCGGCGACGTCGGCGTGTTCGGCATGGCCGGCGCCGGCACCTGGGCCCGCGAGACGATCATGCCCTGGCAGGGCGCCATCAAGGTCGACGACGACATCCCCTTCGACGTGGCCTCGCTCGTCGGGTGCGCGGTCATGACCGGCGTCGGCGCGGCCATCAACACCGCCAAGGTCACGCCCGGCTCCTCGGTCGTGGTGTTCGGCTGCGGTGGCGTGGGCATCTCGGTCATCCAGGGCGCCCGCATCGCCGGTGCCGCGACGATCGTCGCCGTCGACATGATCGACTCGAAGCTCGAGACCGCCAAGACCTTCGGCGCCACCCACGCGGTGAAGCCCGACGAGCTGGCGGAGCTGCAGGGCGTGCTCACCGGTGGCGACGGGTTCGACTACGCCTTCGAGGCCATCGGCCTCCCGGCCACCATGCGGGCGTCGTTCGACGCCGTCCGCCGCGGCGGCACCGCCGTCGTGGTCGGTGTCGGGAAGATGGACCAGATGGTCGAGTTCAACGCCTTCGAGATCTTCTACGCCGAGAAGGTCTTCATGGGGTCGTACTACGGCTCCACCGACGTCCGCAGCGACTTCCACCGCCTGCTGCGCCTCTGGCGGGCCGGGAAGCTCGACCTCGAGGGCATGATCAGCGCCAAGAAGGACATCGGCGAGGTCAACGAGGCCCTCACCGCCATGACCAGCGGCGAAGTGGTCCGCACCGTCCTCACCTTCTGATCGACCTCGCTCACGCGACGAAAGGCTCAGCCCATGGAGCAGGAAGTCCTACGCGCACCACTGGTCATCGAGTACCCGTTCTCCCGGACGGTGGGTCCGGCGATGAGCGCCTTCCTCACCGGTCTGCGCGAGCAGATCGTGCTGGGGGTGCGGGGGGCCGACGGCCGGGTGATCGTGCCGCCGGTCGAGTACGACCCCGTCACCGCCGAGGAGCTCTCCGAGCTCGTCGAGGTGGGCACCTCGGGTGAGGTCCTGACCTGGTCGTGGGTGGCCGACCCCCGTCCCGAGCACCCGCTCGACCACCCCTTCGCCTTCGCCCTGGTGAAGCTCGACGGCGCCGACGTGGGCTTCCTCCACGCGGTGGACGCCGACGAGTCCGCCATGGCGACCGGCATGCGGGTGGCCGTGAAGTGGGCCGACGAGCGCGAAGGCCACATCAACGACATCGCCTGCTTCGTCCCGGAGGAGAAGAGCTGATGGGCATCGATCTGACGACCATCCCGGCGCTGGCCGACGTCGAGCCGGTGCGCAGCACCAAGACGCCGCTGCACCTCGACTACGAGTACACGGCCGGCGCCGCCTCCAGCCGCTTCCTGCGAGCGGTCAAGGAGAAGAAGCTCATGGGCCAGCGCTGCCCCAAGTGCGGCAAGGTCTACCTGCCGCCGCGCGGCGCCTGCCCGACCGACGGCGTGCCCACCACCGACGAGGTGGAGCTGCCCCACACGGGCACCGTGACCACCTTCTGCGTGGTCAACGTCCCGTTCCACGGCCAGCAGATGGAGATCCCCTACGTGAGCGCCAACGTGCTCGTCGACGGGGCCGACCTCCCGCTGTTCGGCCTGATCCAGGAGATGCCCGCCCACGACGTGCGCATGGGCCTGCGGGTGGAGGCGGTCTGGAAGGACGACGACGAGCTGGAGACCAGCCTCGAGAACATCAAGTGGTGGCGGCCGACGGGTGAGCCCGACGCCGACCCCTCGACCTACGAAGGGCAGATGTGATGACGATCGAGGCAGCGGAGCGGAGCGGAACTGCGGCACCCAACGAACCGGATGCCGAAGGCGCACCGACGAAGGAGGTGCCAGTGTGATGCGAGACGTTGCGGTTGTCGCCTTCGCACAGTCGAAGCACGAGCGACGCATCGAGGGCTACAACGAGATCGAGATGATGATGCCGGTGGTCGGCGAGCTCTGGGAGCGCACCGGTCTCAGCGCCAACACCGTCGGCTTCACCTGCTCGGGGAGCACCGACTTCCTGGCCGGCCAGGCCTTCTCGTTCGTGACCATCCTCGACGCCATCGGGCCGTGGCCGCCCATCAGCGAGAGCCACGTCGAGGCCGATGGGGCGTGGGCGCTCTACGAGGCCTGGGTGAAGCTCCAGATGGGCGAGATCGACTCCGCGCTGATCTACAGCTACGGCAAGTCGTCCCCGGGCGACCTGCCCAAGGTGCTCACCACCCAGCTCGAGCCGTACGTGACGGCGCCGCTGTGGCCCGACGCGGTGAGCATCGCCGGTCTCCAGGCGCGCGCTCTGCTCGACTCGGGCAAGGCCACCGAGGCCGACCTGGCCGAGGTGGCGGTGCGCAGCCGGGGCAACGCCAAGGCCAACCCCAAGGCGCAGCTCGCCGGCGACTTCACCGTCGAGCAGATCCTGGCCGAGCCGTACCTGGCCAACCCGCTGCGCAAGCACGACTGCCCGCCCATCACCGACGGTGCCGCGGCGATGATCATCGCCGCCGGCGACCTCGCCCGTGAGCTGTGCGAACGGCCGGCGTGGATCCGCGGCATCGACCACCGGGTCGAGGCGCACGCCCTCGGGGTGCGCGACCTCACCGACTCGCCGTCGACCCGCCTGGCGGGCCAGAAGGCGGGCGTCGGCGACGGCAAGATCGACATCGCCGAGCTGCACGCACCGTTCACCCACCAGGAGCTGATCCTGGCCGACGCCCTCGGGCTGGGGGACGACGTGGCGGTCAATCCCTCCGGTGGCGCCCTGGCGGCCAACCCCGTCATGGCCGCCGGCCTGATCCGCATCGGCGAGGCCGCCGAGCGCATCACCGCCGGCGGCGCCGACCGGGCGGTGGCGCACGCCACCTCGGGTCCCTGCCTGCAACAGAACCTCGTGTGCGTCCTGGAAGGAGAAGGCTGATGGCCAAGCAGCTCGCAGCAATCGTCGGCATCGGCCAGACCAACCACACCGCCACCCGCGGCGACGTCTCCATCGCCGGTCTCGTGCGAGAGGCCGCACAGCGCGCCCTCGCCGACGCCGAGATGACGTGGGACGACATCGACGCGGTGGTCGTGGGCAAGGCCCCCGACTTCTTCGAGGGTGTGATGATGCCCGAGCTCTACCTTGCCGACGCCCTCGGGTGCGTGGGCAAGCCGCTCCTCCGGGTGCACACGGCCGGCAGCGTGGGCGGGTCGACCGCCATCGTCGCCGCGTCGCTGGTGCAGGCGGGCATCCACGAGCGGGTGCTCACCGTGGCCTTCGAGAAGCAGTCCGAGAGTGAGGCCATGTGGGCCCTGTCGCTGCCGATGCCGTTCTCGCCGCCGCTGGTGGCGGGTGCCGGCGGCTTCTTCGCCCCCCACATCCGGGCCTACATGCACCGGTCGGGCGCGCCACCCCACATCGGCTGTCTGGTGGCCCTGAAGGACCGCCAGAACGCCCTCAAGAACCCGTACGCCCACCTGCACGAGCACGACGTGACCTTCGAGAAGATCGAGGAGTCCATCATGCTCTGGGACCCGATCCGGTACTCGGAGACCTGCCCGTCGTCCGACGGCGCCGCGGCGCTGGTCATCTCGAACGAGGCCGGTGGCGACGCCAACGGCAACGCCGCCTGGATCCTCGGCACGGCCATGCGCTCGGAGCCGACGATGTTCGCCGGCCGGGACGCGGTGAACCCCCTCGCCGGCCAGCAGTGCGCCGACGACGTGTTCGCCCAGGCCGGCATCAAGGACCGTCGGGCCGAGATCGACGTCGCCGAGATCTACGTGCCCTTCTCCTGGTACGAGCCCATGTGGATGGAGAACCTCGGCTTCGCGGCCCAGGGCGAGGGCTGGAAGATGACCGAGGAGGGCGCCACCGCGATGGACGGCGACCTGCCGATCAATCCTTCCGGCGGCGTGCTCTCCACCAACCCCATCGGCGCCTCCGGGATGATCCGCTTCGCGGAGTCGGCCATGCAGGTGCGGGGCCAGGCCGGCGAGCACCAGATCGACGGTGCCAAGACGGCGCTGGGTCACGCCTACGGCGGCGGCTCGCAGTTCTTCGCCATGTGGGTGGTGTCGGGCAACAAGCCGGGTTGAGTCGAGCCGGCACGCCATCGCCCCGGCCCCGGGGCGGTGGCGTGCCAGAATCGCCGCGTGAACGCGCGGGGAACAGGCGATGAACGGCTCCTGAACGGTGGCGTCACCCGGCGGGGCTTCCTGCTCGGGGCCGCCTCGATGGTGGCGCTCGGTGCCTGCGGGAGCGGCGGCGATGGTGGCGACGGCGGGGGAGGCGCGTCCGGGAGCGGCGGGGCCACCCCGACGCCGACGACCGCTGCGGTGACGGGGCCGTCGAGCCTGCGCGCCGACCCCTTCACCCTCGGCGTCGCCTCCGGCGACCCGCGGCCCGACTCGGTGATCCTCTGGACCCGCCTCGCCCCGGACCCCTTGGCCCGGGACGGCGCCGGCGGGATGGGGAGCGGGCCGGTCGACGTGGCGTGGGACGTCGCCACCGATGACGCCTTCACCGAGCTGATCGGCAGCGGCGTCGCCACCGCCGCACCCGAGTTCGGGCACTCCGTCCACGTCGACGCCACGGGCCTCGACCCTGCCGGCGAGTACTTCTACCGATTCCGCGTCGGCGACTTCACCAGCCCCGTCGGGCGCACCCGCACCCTGCCGGCCGCGGACGCGTCGCCGGAGCAGGTGCGCCTCGGCATCGCCAACTGCCAGCACCTCGAGGCCGGCTTCTACGCCGCCTACCGCCACCTCGCCGACGAGGACGTCGACCTCGTGGTCCACCTGGGTGACTACATCTACGAGCTGCCGGCCACCGGTGGCCCCGACGGCAACCGGTCGAGCCTGCCCGCGCTCCCTCCGAAGACGCTGGAGGAGTTCCGCCTGCGCTACGCGTCCTACAAGGTCGATCCCGACCTCCAGGCCGCGCACGCCGCCGCACCCTTCGCCCTCGTGTGGGACGACCACGAGGTGTCCGACAACTACATGGGCGACACCCTCCCCAACGGCGACCCGCCGGCGGCGGTGCTCGAGCTGCGGACGGCTGCCTACCAGGCGTGGTGGGAGAACCTGCCGGTGCGCCTCGATCCTCCTGACGGCCCCGACCTCGACATCTACCACGACGTGGTGTTCGGCGACCTGGCCCGGCTCTATCTGCTCGACGAGCGCCAGTACGCCGACGAGCCGCCCTGCCGGGGGGAGACCGTGCCCTACGACTACGGCCACTGCGACGCCGTGGGCGACGAGCGGACCCGCCTCGGGGCCGACCAGGAAGCCTGGCTGGACGAGACCGCGCGGCAGGGCGGGGTGTCGTGGAACCTGCTCGGCACCCCGGTGGCGCTGGCCGGGATCGACGCCGGCACCGGTGACGAGCCGAAGTTCTTCCTCGACCTCTGGGACGGCTACCCGGTGGCCCGCCAGCAGGTCATCGACCTCCTCGCCGAGGTCGACAACCCCGTGGTGATCAGCGGGGACTACCACCAGGGCATGGTGCTCGCCGTGAACGAGGTGCCCTTCGACACCGACAGCCCGCTCGTGGCCACCGAGTTCATGGCGCCGCCGATCTCGTCGGTCCTGTTCAGCGACGACGTCAGCGAGCGCACCCCGCAGCTGCGCCAGCAGCTCGACGGCCACGGCTATCTGGTGATCGAGGCCACCCCCGAGGCGCTGACCGCCGAGTTCCGGATGCTCGACGACGTGCGCGACCCCGACAGCGGCATCGAGACCGCATCCACCTGGCGGGTGGACGCCGGCGACCCCGCCGCGGCCGAGGTCTGAACGCCGGCGCCGCCGCCGTTGCGTGTCCGTGCGGGGCCCGGCAGTGGGGCATGATGAGGGGCAAGCCGCCCGATCCCGCAGGAGGGACACAACATGCGAGTCGTCGTCGACTTCGATCTGTGCGAGAGCAACGCCGTGTGCATGGGGATCCTCCCCGAGGTCTTCGAGGTGCGCGACGACGACTTCCTCTACGTCCTCGACGAGAACCCGCCCGAGGAGATGCGCCCGAAGCTCGAGGAGGCGGTCCGCCGCTGCCCGAAGCAGGCCATCGCCATCGAGGACTGACGGCTTCCCGTCGATCCCGCTCCCTGATCCACCGACCACGGCTCCTCGGCTGACGTCCCCGTGATGGACCGCATCGTCGTCGTCGGCGCGTCCCTGGCCGGGTTCCGGGCCGCGGAGGCCCTGCGCGCCCAGGGCTTCGACGGGGCCCTCACCCTGGTCGGCGAGGAGCCCCACCAGCCCTACGACCGGCCGCCCCTGTCCAAGCAGGTGCTGACCGGTGACTGGGACGTCGACCGCATCGTCCTGCCGTCGGCGGCCCCCAACGACGACGGCGCCGACCCGTTCGACTGGCGCCTCGGCGAGCGCGCCGTCGGCCTCGACCTCGGCGCCCGGGAGGTCGAGCTCGCCGACGGTGGCCGCCTGGGCTTCGACGGCCTCGTGATCGCCACGGGCTGTCGGCCCCGGACGATCGGCGGCGAGGGCCTCGCCGGCGTGCACGTGCTGCGCACCCTCGACGACGCGCTCGCCTTGAGGGCCGACCTCGAGCGTGGGCCGTCCCGGGTCGCCGTGATCGGCGCCGGCTTCATCGGCTCGGAGGTGGCCGCGTCCTGCCGGGCCCGGGGCCTCGACGTGACCGTGATCGAGGCCTTGCCGGTACCACTCGAGCGGGCCCTCGGCGCCGACATGGGCGCACTGGTGGGTGATCTGCACCGCGAGCACGACGTCGACCTCCGCCTCGGTGTGGGCGTCGACGGGTTCACGTCGGCGGTAGGAGGGGCGAACGGCGCCGAGCGGGTCACCGGCGTCCGCCTGGCCGACGGCACCACCGTCGATGCCGAGGTGGTGGTGGTCGGCATCGGCGTGATCCCCAACACCGAGTGGCTCGAGGGCTCGGGCCTCACCCTCGACAACGGCGTCCTCTGCGACGCCACCACGCAGGCCGCACCCGGCGTGGTCGCCGCCGGCGACATCGCCCGGTGGCCCAACCCCCGCTTCGGCGGCGAGGTCATGCGGGTCGAGCACTGGGACAACGCCATCGAGATGGCCCAGGCCGCCGCCGCCCGGCTGCTGGCGGCGAGCGACGAGGTCGCCCTGCCGTACGAGCCGGTGCCGTGGTTCTGGTCCGACCTCTACGACCGCAAGATCCAGCTCGCGGGCCGCTCCGGCCCCGACGACGAGGTGCAGGTCGTCACCGGCGACGTGGCCGAGCGCCGCTTCGTGGCGCTCTACGGCCGCGCTGGTCGCCTCGTCGGCGCCCTGGGGTGGAACCGCCCCCGCCACGTGATGCAGTGGCGCCAGCGCCTGACCGAGGGGATGGACTGGCAGGACGCCCTCGAGCTCGCCCGCAGCGAGCCCTGACGGGGCGGGGGAGAATGGCGGCGTGACGGGACTGGCGTGGGCGCTGTTGGCGGTGACCGGGGTGTTCGCGGTGGGGGACTGGGTGTCCCGTGCCACCGAAAATCGCCGGTTGGAGTTCCTGTGCAAGCCGGCCACGACCATCGGGTTGCTGGCCGTGGCACTCGCTCTCGACCCCGCCGACGCCACCACCCGGGCGTGGTTCGTGGTGGCGCTGGTGTTCTCGCTCGGCGGCGACGTCTTCTTGATGATCGGCGGCGACGCTGAGCCCGAAGATGGCGTGGATGACGCCGCCAGCGAGCGCTGGTTCATCCTGGGCCTGGGATCGTTCCTCGTCGGCCACGTCGCCTACATCGTCGGACTGATCACTGCCGGCATCGAAGGCGGCCCCTTGGCCGTGGGCATCGCCGTCGTGCTGGTGGCGATGGCGGTGGTCGGGCGCCGGGTGGTCAACGGCGTGCGAACGGGCGACGAGCCCGAGCTGGCGGTGCCCGTGGCCGCCTACATGACCGTCATCTCGGTGATGGTCGCCTGCGCGTTCGGCACGGCGTCGGCGCTCGCCATCGTCGGCGCCTCGTTCTTCTACCTGTCGGACGCCCTCATCGGCTGGAACAAGTTCGTCAAGCTCTACGCCTGGGGCTCGGTGGCCATCATGGTCACGTACCACCTGGCTCAGGCCGGCCTGGTCCTGTCGCTGGTCTGAGGCGACGGGTCCTGCATCAAGCGTCCGCCGGTCAGGGTCGATACTGGAGGCCATGAAGCGACTGGTGGCCGTGCTCGGGGCGCTGGCCGCGGCCGCGGGTGTGATGGCGGTCTCGCCCTCCGCTCCGGCGCAAGCGGCGCCCCCGCTGTCGGCCTGTTCGATCTTCCCGGCGGACAACTACTGGCACGCCGACGTGTCCGATCTGCCCGTGCTCCCGCAGTCCGACGCCTACGTCCGCAGCATCGGGCGCAACGCCACGCTCAAGGCCGACTTCGGCAGCGGGCTCTGGGACGGCGGTCCCATCGGCATCCCGTACATGCGCGAGGACGCCGCCACCCGGCGGGTCCGGGTGAGCTTCCGCTACGCCGACGAGAGCGACCCGGGCCCCTACCCGGTGCGGGTGAACCCCAAGATCGAGGGCGGCCCCGACGGCGACGGCGACCGCCACATCATCGCCGTGGACACCCAGGCCTGCCGCCTCTACGAGCTCTACGACGCCCACAAGGCGGGCGGCCGGCGTAACTGGCGGGCCGGCTCCGGGGCCATCTTCGACCTCCGCAGCAACGCCGTGCGCCCGGCGGGCTGGACCTCGGCGGACGCCGCCGGCCTCCCCATCTTCCCGGGTCTCGTCCGCTACAACGAGGCCCGGCGGGGGTCGATCGACCACGCCATCCGCTTCACCGCCCCGGCCACCCAGGACGCCTACGTCTGGCCGGCCCGCCATCGGGCATCGAGCGACAGCGACCCGGCCCTTCCCCCGATGGGCACCTGGTTCCGGATGAAGGCCGGGGTGGACATCAGCGGCTACACGGGCGAGGTGCGGGCCGTGCTCGATGCCCTCAAGGTGCACGGCATGATCCTGGCCGACAACGGGTCGCCCTGGTATCTCAGCGGCGCTCCCAACGGGAACTGGGACAACGACGCGCTGCGGGCCCTGGCCGACTTCACCGGGGCGGACTTCGAGGCGGTCGACTCGTCGTGCCTCCAGGTCGGCCCGAACTCGGGCCAGGTGCGGTCGACCCTCCCGCTCCGCTGCCAGTAGCCGCGGTGGAGGGGCGCCCGGAGCTCGGGGGCGGCGTCGGATTCAGACCCAGAGGTGGTTGAAGCAGCGCTGGTCGAGACGGCCCGGGGACCAGCGCCCCCACAGGGTCCCGGCGGCGCGACGCGAGTACTCGATCCACGGGGTGCAGGACGGGTCCTCGGTGCGCCACGTGACCTGGCGGATCCCGGCGTCGTGCACCGTGTACGCCGCCCAGGTGCCCGGGTAGTCCTGGGGTGAGCCGACCTCGGTGAGCACCACCGAGCCCACCTGGCGACGGCGGTTGCGGTGGGTGTGGCCGCTGGTGATGAAGGCGTTGGCATTGGCGGCGACGATCTCGGCGAGGAAGCGGTTCGTGTGCTCGCCGCGGACGCCCGGCGGGTAGAAGTACGACCACCGCAGCGGCTCGAGGTGGTGGTGCAGGCCGATCCACACCGGGAGGCCCGTCGAGCCCACGGCCTCGCGGACGACGTCGTGCAGGTGGTCGACGTACCCGCGGCGCACCTCGAGCACGGTCGAGTCGACGAGCACGACCCGCAGGCCGGGCACGTCGAACCACCGGCAGCCTTCGGGGATGGGGGTGAGGCCGATCTTCTCGAGCGCGTCGTCGGGATCGATCTCGCGACGGTCCTCGACGTCGTGGTTGCCGGGGATGGCCTCGCCCACGAGGCCGGCCTCGTCCAGCAGGTCACGGAAGGTGAGCCAGTTCTCGATCTCGCCGTGGTGGGTGACATCGCCCTTGGCGATGAGGCGCTGGGCCCCCCAGGCCTTGGCCTCGGCGAACGCGCCCCGTGCCATGCGCACCGTGTAGGGCTCGTCGGGCTGGGGCTTCTCGCGCATCGTGTGGAACATGCCGTAGGCCCGGCAGCCGATGTGGGTGTCGCTGACGGTCGCGAACCGGTAGCGCTCGGCGCCCGGCAGTTCGGCCAGGGTGCGGAACGGAAGCGAGCGCGCGCCGCCCGGGACCCCCGGGCCGGTCAACTCGACCACGCCCGGCGAGTCGGGCGCGAGGCCCCGGAACGAGACGACCCCGGGCCCGCCGTCGGCGTGCACCTCCTTGGCGTCGTCGCCGACGGTGATCTCGACGCGGCCCGGGCCGAGCTTGCCCCAGGCGATCTGCACGGCGTCGGAGTCGACGGCGAAGACCCCCAGGCGGACGGCCCGGGGTCGGGAGCCTGGCACCTCAGCCGCCGAACACGGCGGCGAGGCGGTCGGCCTCGCGGCGGCGGAGAGCGACGTTGACCGCCAGGCGCTCGAGGTGCTGGGCGATGGTGCGTGCCCCCTGGGGCACCGGGTGGTCGCCCAGGAAGGCGGTGACGTCCGCGGCCACCTCCGGGTCGGAGAGCCAGCGCACGCCCTCGAGGAGGCGGGCGATGCTGTTCGAGGGGAGTCGCTGGCCCACGTCGTCCCAATGGTCACGCAGGAACGCCCACGCCTCGGCACCGCGCTCGCGGTTGATGAGGGCCCGCCGGAGGACGAACGGGGCGTCCTGGCTGCGCACCTCGCTCAGGGTCATGGTCAACGTGTCGGCAAAGGACCCCGGGTCGTTGAAGTCCGGCAGGCTCCGGAGGTACCGCTGCTCGTCCTGTGGCGTGGTGGCGGCCCGGTAACGGGCCAGGAAGTCGTCCCGGTCGGTGGTGTCGCCGGTGGCCGCGATGACGGCGACCGCGGCCGCGGCGAGGCTCGGGTCGACCGCGCCCGGGTCGGCGTCGTGGCTCGCGAGCAGGGTGCGGGCACGGTCGCGGACGTCGGCGTCGGCGCCGGTGGTGCCGAGCGCGGTGAAGAGGGCGGCGCGCAGCTCGCGGTCCCGGTCGCGCTCACCGGCGGCGCCGGAGGGGCCGAGGCGGGCCGCGGCCGGCCCGACGAGGTCGCGCACGAAGCCCTGGAAGCGTTGGCGGGGCGCGCCTTCGAGGAGGCGGTCGAGGGCGTCGAGCGCCCCGAGCAGGCGCTGCCACACGGCGAGATCGGTCTCGCCGGAGAACCCGCCCACGAACTCGCAGAACTCGGGCGTGGTGGTGCGCCCCGCGAGCACCGAGGCCCAGGTGTCGTCGACGAGGCCGTAGCGCTCGATCGGAGCGAGGACCTCCTGGGCGCGGGCGGCCAGGGCGGTGCGCAGTTCGGCGTCGTAGTCGACCCGGTAGAAGCCGCTGCCGCTGGCGTTGGCCTGCACCCAGGCGACCTCGCCCAGCTCGAGGTCGATCGGGGCACCTTCGACAAGGGCCCGCTCGACGCGCTCTCCGCTGACCGCGGTGGCGTCTGCGTCGGGTCCGCCGCCGTCCGTGGCGTCGGCGGTGACCTCGTCGGTGCCCGCCCGCACCAGCACGGGCACCGACCACGTGGTCGGGGTGACCTCGTCGCCGCCCTCGAACGAGAAGCGCTGCTGGCTCAGGCGGACCCCCGAGGGGGTGCGCTCTACGGTCACGAGGGGGTAGCCGCCCTGGAAGATCCAGCTGTCCATCACCTTGCGCACGGGCAGACCGGGGTTGGCGGCCTCGATGGCGTCCCAGAGGTCGGTGGTCTCGGTGTTGGCGTAGCGATGGGTCTCGAGGTAGCTGCGGATGCCCGCTCGGAAGTCGTCGGGGCCGGTCCACTGCTCGAGCATGCGCACGACCGCGGCGCCCTTCTCGTAGGTCAGCACGTCGAACATGCCCTCGGAGTCGGCGGGGGACACCACCTCGAACTCGATGGGGCGGGTGGAGGCCAGCGAGTCGACGTCGAACGCGGCGGTGCGGGACAGGCCGAAGTCGACCCAGCGCTCCCACTCCGGCCGGAACGCGTCGGTGCAGAGCATCTCCATGAAGGTGGCGAAGGCCTCGTTGAGCCAGATGCCGTTCCACCACTTCATGGTGACGAGGTCCCCGAACCACATGTGGGCGAGCTCGTGGGCGATGACGTCGACCACCCGCTGAAGCTCGGGTTGGGTGACGGCGTCGGGATCGACGAGCAGCAGCACCTCGCGGAAGGTGATGCAGCCGAGGTTCTCCATGGCCCCGAAGGCGAAGTCGGGGACGGCGACGAGGTCGACCTTGTCGCCGGGATAGGGGATGCCGTAGTACTCCTCGAAGAAGGCGAGGGCGAAGGCCCCGACCTCGAGTGCGAAGTCGGCCAGGTGTCCCTTGCCCAGCGGGTGGACCACCCGCAGTGGCGTGCCGCCGGCGTCGACCACCTCGGTGGCCTCGAGGGGGCCGACCACGAAGGCCACGAGGTAGGTGGACATGACCATGGTGTCGGCGAAGGTGACCGCAACCGTGCCGGCGCCGGCGGGCTCGCGCCCGATCTCGGCGCCGTTCGACACCGCGAACAGGTCGTCCGGGACCACGAGGGTGACCCCGAAGGTGGCCTTGAAGTCGGGCTCGTCCCAGCAGGGGAAGGCCCGGCGGGCCGAGGTGGCCTCGAACTGCGTGGTGGCGATGACCCGCTCGACACCCTCGTCGTCGACGAACGTGCTCCGGTAGAACCCGTGCAGCTTGTCGTTCAGGATCCCCGCGAACGCGAGGTGGACCGTCCAGGGCCCGGCCGCCGCCGGCTCCTCGAGGGCCAGGGTGGCGCGCTCGGCCTCCTCGTCGAGGGTCACGGTGGCGTTGCGGCGGATGCCCTCGGGATTCTCGAGCCACGCCTCGCCGATGGTCAGCTCTGCGGCGTTCAGCATCACCTCGTCGATCTCGTCGGCCACGTCGACCTCGATGGCGACGGCCCCGGTGAAGGTGCCGGCGTCGAGTGTCGGCGTGAGGCGCAGGTCGTAGTGGGAGGGCACGACCGTGCGGGGCAGGCGGTACGGGTCCATCCGGGCAGGTTAGGGGTGCGCACCACCGGTCGCAGTAACCTCCCCGCCTCGTGACCGAGAACCTCGCACCCTCCGCCGGCCCCCTCGACGTGGTCGGCATCGGCAACGCCATCGTCGACGTGATCAGCCCCGTCGAGGAGGCCTTCCTCGCCGAGCACGGGCTCGTGAAGGGCGCGATGGGCCTGATCGACGCCGAGCGGGCCGACGCGCTCTACGCGGCCATGCCGCCGGCCGAGGAGAGCTCCGGGGGCTCGGTGGCCAACACCATCGCCGGCGTGGCCTCGTTCGGCGGCACGGGCGGGTTCGTGGGCAAGGTCCGCGACGACCAGCTCGGGGAGATCTTCACCCACGACATCACGTCGCTCGGCATCGCCTTCTCGTCGACCCCCGCCACGGAGGGCCCGTCCACGGCCCGCTGCCTCATCGCCGTCACTCCCGACGCCGAGCGCACCCTCAACACCTTCCTCGGCACGGCCGGTCTCCTCGGGCCCGACGACGTGGACGAGGCCCTGGTCGCCCGCGGCAAGGTCGTGCTCGCCGAGGGCTACCTGTGGGACGTGCCGTCGGCCAAGGACGCCATCGTCAAGGCCATGGACCACGCCCGCGGCGCCGGAAACCGGGTCGCCCTGAGCCTGTCCGACTCGTTCTGCGTGGACCGCTACCGCGACGAGTTCCTGGCCCTCGTGCAGGAGCGGGTGGACGTGCTCTTCGCCAACGAGGCCGAGATCACGTCGCTCTACCAGGCCGACTCGTGGGAGGCCGCCCGTGACCAGGTGCGGGGCCATTGCGAGATCGCCTGTCTCACCCGCAGCGAGAAGGGCTCCGTCATCGTCACCGCCGACGAGGAGCACGTGATCCCGATCCATCCCCATGGCGGCGTGGTCGACACCACCGGCGCCGGTGACCTCTATGCCGCCGGCTTCCTCCACGGCCTGACCACGGGCCAGGACCTCGAGCGCTGCGGTCGTCTCGCCGCCCTCGCCGCCGGCGAGGTCATCAGCCACTACGGCGCCCGCCCCGAGACCTCCCTCGCCGAGCTCGCCGGCACATTGGACTAGCTCCTCCTCCTTCGTCGGAGCGCCTCCGGCATCCGGTTCGCGCTCTCGCGGCACCGCTCCGCGGCGCTGCCTCGCCATGCGGCGGCGGGTCGACGCGATCGCCCGCGGTAGCGTCGCGGCCCATGGGTTACGACTGCTTCGACGTCGACATCGCCGACCACGTGGCGCACATCCGCCTGAACCGGGGGGACGAGCTCAACACCATGACGCCCGCCTTCTGGCGGGAGCTGCCCGAGATCGTGAACCGCATCGACGCCGAGGGCTCGGCGCGGGCCATCGTGGTGTCGTCGACCGGCAAGCACTTCAGCGCCGGCATGGACCTGAGCGTCTTCTCCGGCAACGGCCTCACCGGGGGCGGTGACCCCGACGCCCCGCCCGTCGAGATGGGCCGCCAGCGGGCGCAGCTGCGCCTCACCGCCCTCGCGCTCCAGGAGTCCTTCACCTGCTTCGAACGGGCCCGCATGCCCGTGCTCGCCGCCATCCAGGGCGGCTGCATCGGCGGCGCGGTCGACATGGTCACCGCCTGCGACATGCGCTACGCCACCGTGGACGCCTTCTTCTGCATCCAGGAGATCAACATCGGCATGACCGCCGACGTGGGCACCCTCCAGCGGCTGCCCAAGCTCATCCCCGAGGGCGTCGCCCGCGAGCTCGCCTACACCGGCCGGCGCATGCCCGCGGACCGCGCCGCCGAGGTCGGCCTCGTCAACCAGGTCTTCGCCGACCACGACACGATGCTCGCCGGCGTGCTCGAGATCGCGGCAGAGATCGCCAGCAAGTCGCCGTTGGCCATCTGGGGCACCAAGGAGACGGTCAACTACGGCCGCGACCACACCGTCGCCGACGCCCTGAACTACATCGCCACCTGGCAGACCGGCATGTTCCAGCCCACCGACATGCTCGAGACCTTCGCGGCGAAGGCCGAGAAGCGCCTCCCCGAGTTCCAGGACCTCCCGCCCCGCCCTTTCGGCATCTGACCGCCGGCGGCGCCCCGGGGGTCAGGTCCCGTAGCCGACGGTGTCGGTGCCGTTGCCGTCCCAATCACCCACGAGCGGCACCTTCGCGCCGGTGCGGTAGACGAACGGAGCGATGCTGGAGCCACCTGTCGTGTTCGAGTTGCGCAGGTACCAGGTCTGCGTCTGGGGGACCCAACGGCCGACGGTGTCGTCGCCGTCGCCGTCCCAGTCGCCCACCACGGGGATCGCGTAGCCGGTCGAGGGGCCGAAGGTGAACGCGGGGATGCTGCCGCCCCCCGGCGTGTTCGAGTTGCGCAGCGACCACTTGCGGGTGCTGGGCCGCACGATGCCGACGGTGTCATCTCCGTCGCCGTCCCAGTCACCGACCAGCGGGAAGTCACCTGCGGCGCCGAAGGTGAATGGTCCGATCGACCCGCCCGTGTTGTTGGTGTTGCGCAGGTACCAAGTGGCGTTCTGATAGTCGACGACACCGATGGTGTCGTCGCCGTCGCCGTCCCAGTCGCCGGCAACCGGCCACAGTGCGCGATTCGCCGGTCCGAAGACGAAGGTGAGGTTGGCGGCGCCGGCGCCGTTGGTGTTTCGCAACGCGAACGTGCGGGTGGCCTGGTTGAACAGGCCCATCGTCTCGTCGCCGTCGCCGTCCCAGTCACCCACGATGGGGACGCTGGCCGAGTTCGGTGAGCCGTACTGGAAACTCACCGATGGGTTGCCGGCGCTGTTCGAATTGCGCAGGAACCACTTGAACTGGCTCAGGACGGGCGGCGGACCGCTCGGCACGTTGCACGCCGACGCCGTGAGGACCACGAGCGCGCACACGGCGACCAGCCGTGCGGCGCGCCGTCGCCCCGTGCCCCCGTCACGACCGGCTGCGTCAACTCCGTGCCCCATGCCCCGCCCTCCACTGGTGCTCGTCGGTGGCGGAGAGGATACGTGCTCCGCCCCCGGCGTTCCATGGCCTATCCGGGGGGTGTGGTGTGGCGGATCGGCTCCTTGGGGGGCAGGTTCATCGGCCCCTGGGGCACCCACCCGCTGTTGGTGATGATCTCCATGACCTCAGCCATGTTGAGGATGTCGAGCTCGTGGTCGAAGCGGCCGTCGCCGGCGTAGCGCATGATCGACACGCCCGGCGCCTGGTACGGGCGGCCCTCGGCGTCGGTGCCCGGCAGGCGGTTCCACCAGAAGCTCACGACCCGGTCGCCGTCGACCATGATCCACTCCTCGGGGAAGGTCCAGTCCTCGAGACCGAGCATCGAATTGTCCATGAACTCGGTCACCGCGGCGCGGCCCTCCGAGCGCCCCCACGCCGGGTCGATGAACACGACGTCCTCGGTGAAGAACTCCTCGGCCAGCGAGCCCCACGTGCGCTCGCCGCGCTCCACCCGGCCCCGCTCGGCCACGTAGCGCTCGTACGCGGCGCGGGCCTCGGCGCTTCGGTCGTCGGTGTTCGCCATCTCGGATCCCCCTGCGGTCGGTGTGCGGCCGCACGGTAGCCCGGTGCGCCGGCCCGCCGAGCCGGGGTGCCCCTAGAGCTCGTCGTCCTCCACGTCGGGGGGCAGGTACGACAGCTTGACGTCGCCGAGGCCCACGAGCATCGACGCGATCCAGCCGCCCATGTCCTTGAAGTGGTCGTCGAGGATCGAGCCGTCGCTGAGGGCCGCCTCGCCCAGCTCGTAGGAGCCGTCGTACGAGATCTCGAGCGCGTACTGCGGGTGCTCGAGCTCGCGGTCGTAGACGATCTCCACGGTGGGGCTGGACCGCTCGAGGCGCTCGTCGCCGATGGTCGGGCTGGCCTCGGGCAGCACCGAGAGCACCGCCCGCAGGTCGGGCTGGCTCGAGAGCCGCTGGATGCGCAGGACGATCTCGACCTCGATGTGGGGGCCCTCGTCGAAGTCCTCGCCGATGAACCAGGAGCGGTACGCGCTCTGGGCCCACGTCGGCCAGTCCAAGGTGATGTCGGCCCGGATGCGTGGCGGGAGCCCCTCGCCGGGCAGGCCGTAGCTGGTCTCCCACGTGAGGTCGCCGAGCAGGACGTCGGCCTGGAAGCGCTCCTCGAAGGCCTGGCGCTCGAGCATGGCGCTCACCAGGGCTTCCCGGAGGGCCCCGATGGCGTCGGTGAAGACGTGATCGAGCACGGGCGCAGGCTACGGGTTCCCGGTCGGGAGCGTCGCGAAGCCCCCGGAGCCGTCGGGGGCGAGCACGACGACGTCGTTGGACCCCTGCTGGATGAGGTCCTCGTCGAGCACGCCGACGTAGGTCCCGGCGCCGGCGAGGCGACTGAGAGCCCCGGCCACCGTGCCGTTGAGCACGACGAGGAGATCGGTCGGGGCGTCGGCGCCCTCGGACCCGCTGAGGGTGCCCCAGACGAAGGAGGGGAGCGCGTCGGTGGCCTCGGTGTCGACGGCGGCGAGGTCCTCCTGCTGCTCGAGGCTGAACGTGAAGGGGCCCGACCCGGTCACCTCGAGATCGTCGAGCGCGAGCCCGACCTGTGGCCCGAGCGGCCCGCCGGCGACGACCCCGTGCCAGCCCGGCCCAGCGGGGAGGAGCTCGGCGTTGCGGCGGGCGACCGCAGTGACCTGGGAGAAGGAGATCTCGGGGTGGATGGCCTCGCCCTCGTCGGCGACGTAGAGCGCGGCGTCCATCGCCCGGTCGGGCACCGGATCGACGATCGACCGCCCGTTCAGGCCGTCGTCGACCTCGACGCCCACGACGTCGAGGATCGTGGGCAGGAGGTCGACGTTGTAGGTCAGGTCGAAGCGGGTGTCGCCCACACTCTGTCCGGGCACCTTGACGAACATCGGGATGCGGTACACCTCGTGGGCGGTGGGGGTCGTGGGCTCGCGGTAGGGCCGGCTCGGGTCGAAGGCGGCGCCGTGGTCGGCGACCACAGCCACCAGGGCGTCGTCCCAGAGGCCCTCGTCCTCCAAGCGGTCCATCAGCCGGCCGAGGAGCCGGTCGGTGGCCCCCACCTGGAGCAGGTGGCGTTGGAGCCCCACGCGAGCGAGCACCGGGTCGTCACCCCAATCGCCGAGGTCCGTCGGACCGTTGGCGAGGGCGGCGTCGGTGCGGTACTGGGCGCCGCCGCGGCCGAGCGACCACGGGACGTGGGGGAGCACCACGTGCGCGTACCAGAGGGGCGGGCGGTCGCCGCCGCCGTCGATCTCGTCGATGTGACGCTCCACTCGGGTCTGCCGGTCCAGCGCCGAGTCGCCGCCGAGGGCGTCGACGTTCTCGAAGTCGGCGGCCTCCTGGATCTCCGAGGGCAGGCGGTCGCGCAGCCCCGGCGGCAACCAGAGCTGCCCGGCGACGCCCAGGGCGTCGTTGGCGAGGCCGCTCCAGTCCACCGACCCTCCGCACAGCGAGTTCGGGCACAGCGCGGTCACGGGCTCGTCCACCTGGAGCTCGTGGGTCCCGGCCAGGAGGGTGAACAGGTTCCGGGGGTGGTCGGCCGCGGTGGGGAGCTCGCCCTCCACCGGCACCGTGCCGGTGACCGCCGCCGGGACGCTCGCCGTGGTGGAGGGGGCGATGGCCACCGTATTGGCGAACCACGTCGACTGCCCGGCCAGCCGGGCGAAGTTGGGGAAGCGCTCGTCGTCGATGGAGCCGTCGGGCCGGAGCAGTGAGGAGAGTGGCAGCTCGTCGAGCTGGAGGACGACGACGGGCGCCGGAGCGGCCATCTCGACGCCCTCGATCGCGCCCACGTCGCCCTGCCAGACGAGGGTGGCCGAAGGTGACCAGACCACCAGCGCCGCCACGGCGATCAGGGGAGTGGCGGCGAGGAACGCGAACCCGGTGCGGGCCGCCCGCCAGCCCTGCGCCGCCACCAACGCGGCGGCCCCGCCGGCCAGCGCGAGGAGGAGTTGAAGCGCCTCGCTGGGCAGGTCGAGGGAGCGTAGGAGCGACCCGGCCGCCATGGTGGCGAAGATCAGCACCCAGCCGCACCAGAGGAGGCGGCCGGCCCGGGGGCGCCACCACGCCGCCGCGGCGACGGACGCCGCGGCGACGAGCGGCGGGAGCAGGGCGAGGACCAGCGCGGCGAGCACGAGGGAGGCGCCTGTCAGGTAGTGGGCGACCAGGAACTCGGGGTTGCCGCCGAGGAGATCCAGCAGGGGCAGCGCATACCCGAACCCGGCGAGGCCGAGGAGGGGCAGGAGCTCGTCGACGAGCAGGCGGCGGCGGTCCAGCGGCCGGCGACGGCTCATCCGGGCGCTGCCGGCCCCGGCGAGAGGAACGCGGTGGGGACGGTGATGCCGAGGTCTCTGGTGCGCAGCGTGGCGATGCGGCGCCCGGGCTGGACCGCGTCCTTCGGCGTGGTGATGCGCCCGCGGAGGGCCTCGGCCGTCGCGTCCAGGTCGGCCACGGTGTGGGCCAGGCCGTAGAGGCGGGCCGGGCGGTGGGCATGGGTCGCGTCGGGCTCGCGTGGGCCGATGAGCTCGAGGATGACCTCGCCCATCCGGAAGAAGTCCTGGCGCATCGGCTGTGCGTAGCCGTCGGCGAGGCGGGTCCGGCGGTGCACGAGGCCGGCACCCTCGAGCGCGGCGATGGTTCGCTCGGGATCGGGGGTGGTCATCACCACATGATCGATCAGGAGGGCACCGTTCGGGTGCGCGGGCCGCTCGGTGGACGGCGGCCCCCCGTCGAGGCCGACGGCGCCGGCGCCGGCGGTGACCACCCCGTCGATCTCGGCGCGCTCCCCGGCGATGCCGGTGAGGGTCCACGACGAGATGCCCCGACCGTGGACGTGGCCGCGCAGGGTCACGAGGACCGCACCGATCCGACACGTGTCGTCGGCGCCGACGGTGAACCCGCCGGCCCGCCACGAGGCGGCGTCGTCGGCCACCTCGAGCCCGACGAGCGCCGGGGTCAGCGGTGGCGGGCCGTCCACTTCGCCGCCTCCTCTCGGGCCTCGGCCTCGAAGGGGATGGCGCGGTAGGCGGCCATGTGGTCCCGGAGGGCGACGAGGTTGCGGAGGTAGGCCCAGAGGTAGCGACGGAGGAAGCCGAACGCGCCGTACCGCTGCCATTGGCGCACGTGCACGAGCTCGTGGGCGAGGAGGCTCTGGCTCTGCTCGTGGCCGGGACGCACGTAGATGGTGCGTCCGATGGTCATCGCGTCGGCCTGGCGGGGGAGCCGTCGGGCCAGCTTCACCTTCGCCCCGGCCACCACCGCCGGCGGCAGGTGGTCGAAGCGGGCGGCCCCGGCCTTGCCGAGCGGTTCGGCCCGCGCCACGTCAGCTCGCCTCGAAGTTGGCCACGCCGCCGAGGACGGTGGTGATGAAGCCGATCGTGTCCCCGTCCCAGTTCTGGGCCGTCGCCGCCGACAGGCCGAGGCGGTACGCGGCGGCGGTGGCGGCCCAGCTCCCGTCGGTCTGCTGGAGCAGGTCGTCGACGTAGGCGGCCATCAGCTCGATGCTCTCCGCGGCGACCGTGGGATCGAGGTCGGGCCCCGTCACCAGCTCGTCGTTGATGTAGTCCACGGTCGACGGCCGCAACTGGGCGATGCCCTGGCGACCCTCCTCGCCGACCTTGTCGGCGTCCCACGCGGACGTCTGCCAGGCGAGGGACTCGAGCAGGGCCACGGGAACGTCGTACTGCGTGGCCACCGTGGCGAAGGTGGGGCGGAGGGCCACGAGGTCGGGATCGGCGGCGAGGAAGGTGGGGAGCTCGCTCTCGGCCGAGCCGGGGTGGGGGATCTCGATCTGGCTGCCCGGATCGATCGACGAGGAGTCGGTCAGCCCGTTGGCCTCTTGCACCGCCTCCTTCGTGGTGCCGTGCAGCTGCGCCACCGACGAGATCGTGTCGCCCAGACGCACGGTGTAGGTGTCCACCGTGCGGTCGGCGGGAGCGGCGTCTTCGCTGCGCACGCGGGGCACGACGACGAGGGCGACGGCCAGGACGGTGACCGAGGCCGCGACCAGGATCACCAGGCGCGATGGCCGATGGAGCCGGTGGTGGTGCGCGGGCGGCTCGCCGCTGGGGGACCCCGGGCGGGGCGTGGCCGGTCGGCCAGTCGGCGCGTTTCGGGGAGCCACGGGTCGTGTCTAGTCGATCGCGTCCCGATTGCGGTCGGGCGCGACGTAGATGAGGGGGACGCTGGCGAGGGTCACGAGGCCCTTGACCGCGATGTTGACGAGGACGATGTCCCACACCGCGCTCCATGGCAGGGTCAGCGCGTCATCGGCCAGGAAGGGGAGGGCGCCGAAGGCGAGCACGCTGAACAGCAGGCTGTCGAGGGGCACGCTGACCGCGTTGCTCGTGAGCACCCGGGCCCACTGGTGGCGGGTGGTGACCCGGGTGACGAACCAGTGGTACACCTCGGTGTCGACGAGGCCGCTGACCACCTCGGCCACGATCGAGGCGACGACGATTCGCCAGACCGGGCCCAGGATGGCCGAGTACTCGGCGCCGAGCCCCCAGGAGGGGTCGCTCGCCACACTCGCCGTCCAGGCGAAGTAGGCACCCATGAACAGGTTGACCCCGCCACAGGTGATCACGAGGGTCCGGGCGGCGCTGCGACCGAGCACCTTGTGCACGACATCGCGCAACGTGAACGTGATGGGGTAGATGAACGTGCCCATGTCCACCGCCCGCCCTGCGACGATGCCGATCTTCAGGCTGGCCACGTCGGCGATCACCTGGGCCCCGGCGTACGCCGCCACCGCGACGATGGCCACCTTCGTGAACGCCGTGAGTGTGCCCCCGGCGGGGGCGGCGAGGTCGTCGGTGCGCAAGGCCATGGCGCCTATCCTGCCGTGGTGGGCGCCGACCGGACCATGCGCCGCGCGGCCGAGGGTGTCGTGAGCGCCGGGGTCCCGTCGTGAGCGACGCCGTGGTGGTGGGCGCGGGCCCCAACGGGCTCGTCGCCGCCAACGTCCTCGCCGACGCCGGATGGGACGTGGTGGTGCTCGAGGCCAACGACGGGCCCGGTGGCGCCGTGCGGACCGCCGAGGTCACCGCTCCCGGCTTCCGCAACGACCTCTTCAGCGCCTTCTACCCGCTCGGCGTGGCGTCGCCGGTCCTTCGGGACCTCGCGCTCGAGCGACACGGGCTCGAGTGGCGCCGGGCCCCGCTGGTGGTCGCCCACCCCACGCCCGACGGCCCGGCGGCCCTCCTCTCCACCCACGTGGACGCGACGGCGGCATCCCTGGACCGCTTCGCCGAGGGCGACGGCGACGGCTGGCGCCGCCTGTACACGCTGTGGGAGCAGGTCGGCGCCGAACTGCTCGACGCGTTGCTGCGCCCCTTCCCGCCGATCCTGCCGGGGGCCCGCCTGGCGGCTGCGCTGGGGCCCACCCGCGCACTGCCCTTCGCCCGCCTCGCCCTCCAGTCGGTGCGTGGGCTCGCCGCCGAAGAGTTCCGCGGCGACGGAGGGGGGCTCCTGCTCGCGGGCTGCGCGCTCCACACCGACTTGAGCCCCGAATCGACCGGCGGCGGACTCTTCGGGTGGCTGCTGGGTGGCCTCGGCCAGCAGCTCGGTTTTCCCGTGCCCGCGGGCGGGGCCCAGTCGCTGACCGACGCCCTCGTGCGCCGACTCGTCGAACGGGGTGGGCGCATCGAGTGCGGCGTGCGGGTGACCGGGATCGAGGTGCGGGGCGGCCGGGCCGTGGCCGCCGTCGACGCCGACGGCACCCGCTACGACGCCCGCCGGGCGGTCCTCGCCGACGTGGGCGCGCCCGCCCTCTACTCGCACCTCGTGGCCGCCGAGCACCTGCCGGGGCGCTTGCTGGAGGACGTTCGACGGTTCGAGTACGGCTCGGGCACGGTGAAGGTCGACTGGGCCCTCGACGGTCCCATCCCGTGGCTCGACCCCGACGTCGGGCGGGCCGGAACCGTGCACCTCGCCGACTCGCTCGACGAGCTCTCCGAGATGTCCGCGCAGCTCACCCGTGGTCTGCTCCCCGCGCAACCTTTTCTCGTCATGGGCCAGATGACCACGACCGACCCCAGCCGCTCGCCGGCGGGCACCGAGTCGGCCTGGGCCTACGCCCACGTCCCGCGCGAGGCGAAGGGAGACGCCGGCGGCGACGGATTGGCCGGGAGGTGGGACGAAGCGGAGACGGGTCGCTTCGTGGCCCGTATGGAAGCCCGCATCGAGCGCATGGCGCCGGGCTTCAGCGAGCGCATCCTCGCCCGGCACGTGTTCACCCCGCCCACCTTCGAGGCGGCCGACGCCAACCTCGTCGGCGGCGACCTCAACGGGGGTACCGCCCAGCTCCACCAGCAGCTGGTCTTCCGGCCGGTGCCGGGCCTGGGCCGCCCGGAGACCCCGATCGACCGGCTCTTCCTCGCGTCGGCCTCGGCCCATCCGGGAGGCGGCGTCCACGGGGCCTGCGGGGCCAACGCCGCCCACGCCGCGATCGGGCGCGACCGGCGCCGCCGGCGCCTGGTGGCCGCCGGCGCCTCCCTCGCACTGGGGGCGGGTGCCGCCCGCGCCGTGCGCCGCCGAGGCGCTGGCTCGCGGTAGGTCTCCCACCCCAGCCCCGAGCCCCAGCCCCTCAGCCCCCAGTCCTCAGCACCCTGCGCCCAGCCGCCAGAGGGGCGGACCTCGCCGCCGACGGGTCGCCCCGGGTCTCCCGCTGCTCGTCAGCGGTGCGCCGTCACTCCCCGGCCAGCTGGTGGCCGAAGAAGGCGAGCACGTCGGCGAGCTCGTCGGCCTGCATGCCCACGGGCTTGCCCTGGCCGTGGCCGGCCCGGGCCTCGATCTGGAGCAGGACGGGGTGGGCCTCGCCGCAGCTGGTGGCGCGCTGGAGCCGGGCCGCCATCTTGCGGGCGTGCATCGGGTGGACCCGTGAGTCCCCCTCACCGGAGGTGAGCAGGACGGCGGGATAGCAGGTGCCGTCCACGACCCGGTGGTAAGGGGAGTAGGCGTGGAGCCAGGCCAGGTCGTCGGCCTCGTCGGGATCGCCGTACTCGGGGATCCAGAGGCGGGCGATGAGGAACCGGTGGAAGCGCACCATGTCCAGGAGCGGCACCGCGCAGTGGACGGCGGCGCACAGGTCGGGGCGTTGGGTCAGCGCGGCACCGACGAGCAACCCGCCGTTGCTGCCGCCGCGGATGGCCAGTCGCTCGCGGGAGGTGCGCCCCTGCTCGACCAACCAGTCGGCGGCGGCGTGGAAGTCGTCGAAAACCTGCTGCTTGCGCTCGCGGGTGCCCGCCTGGTGCCAGGCCTCGCCCTCCTCGGCCCCGCCGCGGAGGCAGGCGACCGCGAAGCAGCCGCCCTGGCCGGCCACCTCGACCGCTGCGGGGGAGTAGACGGGGCTCATGGTGACGCCGAACCCCCCGTAGCCGGTCAGCGCGGTGCGGGTGTCGGGGGAGGGCACGGTGTCCTGGCGGCGCACCACGAACATCGAGATGGCGGCGCCGTCGGTGGACGGGTACTCGAGCCGCTCGACCGTGAACGCGTCCGGCTCCAGACCGGCGGCCGGCTCGCTCCAAGGCGCCACGCCCGCGGCCCGGGACCAACGGAACAGCTGCGCAGGGCGGGTGAACGACGTGAAGGCGAAGAACGCCTCGTCGCGTTCGCTCGAGCCGGAGAGGCCGGCCAGGGATCCGGTTTCGGGCAGGGTGACGGGCTCGCCGCCCGAGCCGTCGAGGTCGTACCGGGTGAGCAAGGCCTCGGCGTGGCGGGTCGAGGCCACGAGGAGCGACGCCGGGGTGGCCACGAAGCCCTCGATCACGGCATCACCCTCGGGCACGAGGGTCGTCCAGTCCTCGACCCCGGGCTGGTCGAGCGCCGCGGCGACGATCCGGCCCCGGTCGGCGTCGACGGTGGTGCTGCCCACCAGCCGGTCGCCGACCACGGCGAATCCGTTGACGGCCTCCACGCCCTCGCTGACCACGCGCCACGTGCCTGCCTCGCGGTCGTGGAGGTGCACGTCGACCCGGCTCCAGCCGTAGGCGACGTGCACCAGCAGCCAGCGCCCGTCGTCGGAGAGCGACCCGTCTGGCCAAGCGGTGCGGTCCTCGGGAGCGGGGAACACGACCGGGTCGAGGGTCGGGTCGGTGCCGACCACGTGCCAGCACAGGTGGCGGCCGTAGCCCTCCTCGCCCTCGGCGACGGTGGCAGGGTCCGGGTAGCGGGCGTACGCGAACGCCGACCCGTCGGGCAGCCAGGCCACGGACGCGGCGCGGGCGTGGGGGATCACGTCGGCGAGGAGCTCGCCCTCGTCGACGTCGAGGAGGTGCAGGGTGCTCTGCTCGTCTCCGCCGGTGGACAGGCCGAAGGCCACGAGTCGGCCGTCCGGGGAGGGGTGGTACCAGTCGAGGGCGGCGGTGGCGTCGCCGAGGAGGGCGGCGGGATCGACCAGCACCCTCGGGTCCTCGGGGGTCGCGCCGAGGGCCGGGCGGACGCACAGCACCGCCTGTTCCCGGTCGCCGCCCCGGTCGACGGTGAACACGCGGTCGCCCTTGACCCGGGGGGCGGAGGTGACCGGCGCCTGCAACAGCGGGAGGAGTCGGGCCCGGATGGCGTCCCGGCCGGGCAGCGCGTCGAGGAGCGCTCGGCTACGGGCGTTCTGGGCCGCGACCCAGTCCGTCACCTCCGGGTCGTCGTCGGCTTCGAGCCACCGGTACGGGTCGGCGACCTCGATGCCGTGCAGCGTCTCGACGAGGTCGAGGCGGCGGGTGGGAGGTGGTGCCGGGACGGCCGGCTCGGACGCCGGTCCGGCGGGGGTCGGTTCGACGGGCGCCACGGCACTACCTTGCCCCACCGTGACGGAATCTCCCTTCTCGGTCCGGGGCAGCGTCCGGCAGGTCTCGGTGACCGGGCCGGCGGGCACGCCCGTCGAGCTGCGCGACGCGACCGGCGAGGTCGTGCGCGCCGGGGCCATCGACCACTTCGGCGACCGCCTCACGCTGGCCGACCTCGGGGTCACCGACGGCCTGAAGGGCCTCGGCGGTCTGGTGTTCCGCCACCTGGACCCGGGCCCGTACACGCTCGTACTGGGGGAGGGGACCGACGGCGACGGTGGTGCCGGCCGGGAGGCCGTGCCGGTCACGGTGCTGGACCCCTTCGTCCTTCCCGACGACTTCGACGAACGGGTCCGGGGCCAGCGCCTCGAGCCGGGCTACGGCTACGTCGAGGTCCGCGACGGCGCCCTCCTCAGCATCAACGTGAGCCTGCCCGACGCCGCCGAGTGGGGGGACGGTCCGTACCCCACCCTCGTGCAGTACTCGGGCTACAAGGACTCGAAGCCGGACTTCGCCACCGGTGACCCCGCCAACGAGAACGTCCTGAACACCGAGGCCAACCTGGCTCTTTTGTGCGGCTACGCCGTGGTCGGTGCCGCGATCCGGGGGTCCGCCGGCTCCGAGGGCTCGTTCCTCCTGCTCGAGCCCATCCAGGGCACCGACGGCCACGACGTCATCGAGGCCGTGGCGGCGCAGCCGTGGGTGGCCCGCAAGCGCGACGGCTCACCCAAGGTCGGGATGATCGGCCGGTCGATGCCCGGCTACGAGCAACTCCTCGTCGCGTCGTACAACCCGCCGTCGCTCGCCGCCGTCACCCCCGCCGCGGTCGGCGGCCGGCCCTACGGCGCCGCCGGGCGCCCGGGCGGCGTGCTGAACGTGGCCCTCGCCCGCGGCATCGCCGGGTGGCAGGTCGACCCCGTCGACCCGCCGGGCGGGGTCCCGCAGGTGCAGCCGCCCCGTTACGAGCCCGGAGGGTGGGACGACTGGGTCGCGGCCCGCATCGCGGCGGGTGACGAGGTCTGCGAGCACAACCAGCTGTTGCGGGGGCAGGCCGTCGACGCCGTGCCGGCCTGGGCGTTCGTCGACCAGGAGGAGGGCGGCGTCCTCGCCCACGCCGACGGCGAGGAGTGGGCCGCCCGCACCCGGGTGCCGACACTGATCCTGGGCGCGTGGCAGGACCAGGAGTCCGGCCCGTGGTTCACCGACCTGCTGGACAAGTATCCGGAAGACACCGTCGTGCGGCTCGCCGCGTACAACGGCACCCACGAGGAGACCCGCTTCCCGCTGGCGGCGGTCCAGTGGCTCGAGTTCCTGGCGTTCTTCGTCCGCGAGGAGCTGCCCACGTGGCCCGAGGCCGCCGGCCGCTACCTGGACACGGTCACCGAGTACATGTTCCCCGAGGGGCTCCCCGTCGAGTTCCGCCACGCTGCCGGGCGCTCCTTCGACGACGCCCTCGCGGCCTACCTGGCGGCGCCGCCCTACCTCGTCTGGTTCGACAACGGCGCCGCACCGGGTCGGCCGCCGGGGTACCCCTACGCCGCGTTCTCGGTGGCGTTCGACCGCTGGCCCCCGGCGGATGCCCGTCCCGAGCGCTGGTACCTCGCCCCCGACCACCGGCTCTCGTCCTCGCCTCCACGCGCCGGCGCCCGACCCCTCGGCTTCCACTACGACCCCTCGGCCCGGCCGCGCACCTCCAAGGGTGACGCCCCCGACGTGAACTTCCCCGTCGTCGAGTACGACTGGCGGCCCCCCGCCGGCGGACGAGGGCTCCAGTTCGCCACGCCGCCGTTCGACCGCGACGTCCTGCTCGCCGGCACGTGCAGCATCGACCTCTGGGTCCGCAGCACGGCGCCGGACATCGACCTCGAGGTGGTGGTGAGCGAGGTCCGCCCCGACGGCTGGGAGACCTTCGTCCAGGTCGGGGCCATCCGGGCCAGCTCCCGGGCCCTCGACGACGAGCGCTCCACCGAGCTGCTGCCGTGGCTCAGCTATCGACGGGACGACGTCACGCCGCTGCCCGACGGGGAGTTCGCCCTCGTGCGGGTGCCGGTGCCCTCGGCGGCGCACCTGGTGCGGGCCGGTTCGTCCCTCGGCATCACCGTCACCGCCGCCGGCGGCAACCAGCCCCATTGGGAGCTCGGGGCGCTCTGGCCCGAGGGGGTCGACGACCACGGTCGCAAGGTCGTCGTGGACGTCGCGGTCGACGACCTGTTGCCGTCATCGGTGGTCCTGCCCGTCGTGCGCTCTTGGGTGCCCCGCGACGGCCAGCCGTCGCCCGAGCTGCCCCCGCTCGACGCGCTGCGTCGTCAGCCGTGCCGCCGCTGGCGCCCCGCCGGCCTCGAGATCCCGGCACCGCCGCCCGAGCCCGAGCCCAAGGTGCCGCTCGAGGTGCGTCTCAAGCGCACCGCGCCCGTGCGCTTCGCCGCCCGCCAGAAGAACCGGGGCTTGGGCCTGAAGCGACAGGCCGCCCGTCAGTGGGTGCTGGCGATGCGGCGGGTGGGGCTACCGCCCCGCGTTGGGCTTGCGGCCGTGGTTGGCCTTCTTGCGGCGGGCGTTGGTCTTGCGCTTGTCCGTCTTCTTCGACATAAGAGGTAGGACGCTACCGGCTGGGGCCCGCTCCCCGACAGTCGGCGGCGCGCCGGCGGGCGGCTGGTGCATCGGTCCGCGCCCCCGCGCGCTCGCGTTCCGGCCCCGGAACGGTGGCGTCTTCAATCGGCCGGTGGGGCGGGTGCCGCGACCCGGCGCCGGTCGCTCACCGGCGGCGATCACGGCTCGGCGCCGGCGTCCCCGGGTCCGGCGTCGGGCCGTGCGGGCGCCCCGGGGGGCGGGCGACGGCCGGTCGAGACCGATCGTCGGGCAGCCCGGGGCACCGTTCGGGCGTCGGGTCGGCGCTGGTGCGGTAGACCGTCGCAATGACCGCGGTCCTCGTCCATGGCGTGCCCGACACGTTCCACGTGTGGGACGCGGTGCGCTCGCACCTGTCCCGCACCGACGTGGAGACGCCGGCGCTGCCCGGGTTCGGGTGCCCGGTGCCGGACGGGTTCGACTGCTCGAAGGAGGCCTACGCCGCCTGGCTGGTGGACGAGCTCGAAGGTGTGGTCGAGTCGACCGGCGCCCCCGTCGACCTCGTCGGCCACGACTGGGGGTCGCTGCTCGTGCAGTACGTGGGCTCGAGCCGACCCGACCTCGTGCGCACCTGGGTGGCCGGCAACGGGCCGGTCGACGTGGAGTACACGTGGCACGACGCCGCCCAGCTGTTCCAGACGCCCGACGTGGGGGAGCAGGTGGTCGCCGCCATGACCGCCGAGACGATGGCCCCGGTGCTGATCGATGCCGGCGTGCCCGCCGACGAGGCCCTGGCCGCCGCCGGCCGCATCGACGACACCATGCGCTCGTCCATCCTCGCCCTCTACCGCTCGGCCGTCACCGTGGGCGACGACTGGCAGGAGGCGGTGGAGGCCAACACCCGGCCCGCGCTGGCGCTGTGGGCCACCGACGACCCCTATGTCGACGCCCGCTACGGGGAGCGCCTCGCCACCCGTGTCGACGGCCGCCTCGTGCTCCTCGAGGGCTGCGGCCACTGGTGGCCGGCACAACGCCCGGAAGAGGTCGCCGCCATCCTCGGCAGCTTCTGGGCCTCCGCCGGCGAAGAGCTGTAGCGGCAGCGGCGCTGCAGTCGAGAAAGCTCGGCGGCGCGTCAACCAGTCGGGGGAGTCGGGGGTTCAACAGGGGCGATGGACTTCGGCGACTTCTACAGCGAGCAGCGGGACCAGATCCTCCGCCTGTGCTGGCTCGCGACGCTCGACCGGGGCGATGCCGCCGACGCAGCACAGGAGGCGCTGACGCGGGCGTGGCAGCGGTGGGACGACCTCGAATCAACGGACCCGGCGGCGTGGACCAGGACCGTGGCACTCAACCTGTGCCGGAACCGGTGGCGCCGCGTGCGGCGTCAGCGACTGGACGCGGTGGTGCCCGACGTTCCCGTTGTGTTCTCGGTGAGTGATCAGGATCTCTTGGAAGCGTTGCGTCGCCTCTCGCGGCGACAGCGCGAAGCGGTGATCCTCTTCTACTGGCTCGATCTCGACGTCGCTGGATGCGCAGACGCCATGGGCGTGTCAGGCGGCAGTGTGAAGCAGCACCTGAGCAGGGCACGTGCGACGTTGGGCACCTTGCTCGCCCCTGGTGACGAAGAGGAGGTATCTCGATGACTACGCCCCTGCGCGATCGCCTCGACGGCCTCGCCGCCTCCGGGGTCGAGGGCATCGCACTGCGACGCCCTGACCACGCCTCGGCCCGGGTGAGTCGCCGCCCCCGCTACGTCCTGCGACTCGCCCTTGTTGCGTTCGCGGCGGTGCTCGGCACGCTGCTCTGGATCGCCGTCCGCGACCACGACCGTCTCGACACAATCGACAGCGCGCCGACGACGCCGACCTGGCCCGACCCTCGCGACGGCGCGATCTCCCCCCAAGGCCTGCCACCGCTCGTGATCACCGCTCCGGGCTACACCGCGACGAGTGCGAACGAGTCGGCCGATTTCGGGGGGCCTCCATCCACAGGTGCGGCCTCCACCGGCGAATCCTCGGTTCCCGGGTACCTGCGCATCTACCGCAGTGTCGATGACCCCTGGTCGATCATCGAGGTCGAGACGTGGACGACGGACGACGACCAGGCCCAGGGCACGTGCACGGTCGACTCGATGGCGGACGTGGTCGTGACTGAAGTATGCGAATTCTCGGGCGACCAGACGCGATTCGAGGTGGGGTTCGGCGGCACGGTCGCCGACGTCGAGGGACTGAACGTGTCGCCGGACGAGGTGCGGGCGTTCGTGGACGACATCGGGGGCATCGCGCTCTTCAACCCGGATGCGGCGCCGTGTTGCCAGGAAGTGCCTGCAGGGTGGGAGTCGCTCGGAGCGGGCTGGGCGAGCGGCGAGTTCATCATCGGAGACCGCGAGGCGGAGATCTCATTCGCCGGCCCGGGCGAGGTCGAGCTCAGCTTGCAGTCCGGGACGGCCCTGACCGCCTATGACGAGCTCCTGAGCTTCGCCCTCGACAACCCGGAGCATCCCGTGACGATCCACCAGATCGGGGATCGGGTCGTAGCCCTTGCTGGGTCGAGCGATGGTCCCCGACTCTTCTGGATGGAGGGTGACAACGTCGTGGGGATCATGCAGGCCGAGTTCGTGACCGACGAAGACGCGCTCGACCTGGTCCGGTCGCTGGAGATCGATGCAGCGGTCTGGGAGGCCTTGTTGGCGCAGGGCCAACCGTGAGGAGAAGACAGCGCGGCCGCCACGGTGGCTCGGTCGACGGTCGAAGGACCCGATGGTTCGCTCTCTGATGGACCGCCGCCGCAGCGACGCGCGCGTCGATGGGTCGAGATTGGGCGATCACGCCGCCTCGAGCTCGCGGCGGCGGTGGTCGAGAGTGGCGCGGATTCGGGCGGCGGTCTTTGCGGGGCGGCGGGTGACGCCGGCCTTGGAGACCCGGAGGACCCGCCAGCCGTCGGCGGTCAGCGCGGCGTCGCGGTCGAGGTCGCTCTCCCATCGCTCGTAGTTGCCGCCGTGGTGCTCGTAGCCGTCGACCTCGAGGTTGACCAGCTCGTCGAGATAGGCGAAGTCGAGCCGGCGCCAGACGCCGTCGATGAGCACCCACACCTGGAACGCCGGTATCGGCAGCCCGAACCGCTTGCAGAGCCGGGCCATCACCGGCTCGAGGACGCTGTCGGGCGCCCGGTCGCCGAGCACCCGCCCGTCGAGCACCTCGCTGAGGACGCCGACGCCCCGCTGGCCGCTGCCGGCGAGCTTGTCCCGATAGGCCCGGGCGCCGGCGACAGTGATCAGCTTGCGGGACGTGAACGAGTCGAGCGCCAGTTCCACCTGCTCGTGGGTGGCGACGGCGCCGAGGTCGACCAGGGTCCGCAGCGGGTTGGTGACCGGGATGCCGTGGCGGCGGGTCACGTCCCTCGGATCGAGGGTCGCCGATCGGTGCACCACGACGCCCGGCGGACGCGGGTGCCGGGACCCGTCGGCGAGGACCTCCAACGGTGGTGTCGGCCCGAGGTCCGCACCCCAGAGCGAGGCCGCGGCGCGGTGCGATCCGGGCGCTCGGGCAGCCAAGGCGGCGGCGAGGATGCGCTGATGTGAGGTGACTGGTGCGCCTGGAATCCTGTAGACGCCCGAGTACTCGACGTGTAGGCGCTCTGCGGCAACGGCTCGGTCGATCTGACTCCGGCTCCACCCGTGGGTGCCGAGCTGTCGCCGGGTGACCAGTGCATGCTGGGTGGCCCCGAGGCGGTGGAGGGCTCGCTGGTGTTCGTCCATGGCCGCCCAGTCCACCAGCGGGGTGTGACACTCATGATGGACTCGTGCTCGTCGGGGACCGGCTCGAGTTCTGACCCTCGGTGTGACTGGCCTTGTTGCCTGACAGTTGATCTGTCGGCTCGTGGCCGTGTCCTCGGCGCGCACCAACCAGTCGGGGGGACGTG
>JAEUJM010000013.1:300000-383250 GCA_016794585.1 Acidimicrobiales bacterium | reverse complement strand
CGGCGGCGCCGCCAACGCGGCCTCGGCAAGCTCACCCCCGTCGAGTACGAGCTCGCCTTCGCCCCTCACACCACCGACACCCCAGCCGCAGACGCGGCATGATCACTCACAACCACCGTCAACCGCACTCGCGGCAGTCCCAAACCCTCGAAGATGAGCTGGTCGACTAGTCCACTTCGTGAGAAGGACGAGAACTCGAGATAGTCCGCCGCCTTCAGTGCAGCTTGCTCGTTCCAATCGACGTTCAGAGCGTCCACGCCGTAGGTGGCGTCGGCCTCACTGAAACCTTCGAAGGCGAGCTGGTCGATCAAGCCAGTGCGCGAGAACGCGGTGAACTCGAGGTAGTCCGCTGCTTTCTGGCGAGCGTTGCTCTGGCTGACCGTCTCAGGCGGCACGGTCGTGGTGGGCGCCGCCGTCGTAGTCGGCGCCGCCGTCGTGGTCGGAGCGGCCGTCGTTGGTGGGGCGTCGGTTGTGGGCGCGTCGGTGGTGGGGGGAGCCTCGGTCGTGGTCGGCTTCGCCGCAACGGCCGATTCGTCGTCTTTCGTGGCGGCGCCAGCCAGGCCCACGACCAGCACGAACGCGACGAATCCGCCGATGATCGCCCAGGCCCACACCGGAAGCGATGCGTACTGCTTCTTCCAGCCCGAACCTTCAGCTCCTGAAGGCCCTGAGAGAACGCCGGGCTGCGCAGAGGCGTGCAGGGTCTGAGGTACCTGCTGTGGTGCTTGCTCGGGTCGGTACCAGCGGTCGTCATTGGCACGCCACCAACCGGCACCACTCAAGACACCGGGCGCGTACCACTTTCCGTCCGAGCCATGCTCCCAGTCCGGTCCGCCTGATTGATCCGCCATCGCACTATCTCCCGTCGCCGTTCCCGCGAGATGCGCGGGTGATGGACGTCTGCCATCACAAGCGCCATACAGCGTGCGTGTGACCACCGCCCACCAATCGGACCGCAACGTACAGCGTGGCTCGCTAGACATGCGTGTACATCGGCCCCATGAGGTGATCTCAAGGCGGGACGGTCCAAAGGGCAAAGCGGACAACCCCCGGAGATGCGCCTTCCAAACAAAGGCAGGGGTGGCCGGCGCCCATCTAGCCTGGGGGCGTGAACGTCGGAGCCCCCGAGCTGTTGATCATCATGCTGGTCCTGGTGCTCGCCGTGGCGCCGGTGATCCTCATCGCCTGGGTGGTCACCTCGAACAGCCGCCGGCCGCCGCCACCGCCGGCGGTCATGACCGTGCCCGGCGCGGTGGGCACCACCACCGTCCGCACCGGTCCGCCGACCGCGGCCGGGACGGCGTCCTCGGTCCAGGGCCGTTGGTACGCCGACCCGACGGGGCGCTTCGCCCAGCGATGGTGGGACGGCAGCAGGTGGACCGCAGACGTGGTGCTCGCCGGTGGCCAGCAGACCGCGGACCCGGCGCCGCTGCCCGATCCGCCGCCGACGCCACCCGCCTGAGCGAGGCCCGGCCTCGTAGCCTGGACCTGTGCGAGTCACCATGCTCCTGGCCGACGCGGCCCAGGCGATCGACAACAAGCTCTACGTCCTCGGTGGCGGCTGGTCGGTGACGGGGCCGGGGCCCACGAACTTCGCCATCGCCCTCAAGATCGAGGTGCCCTGGGACCAGACCAATCGCCGCCACCAATGGCGCATGGAGCTCATCGACGCCGACGGTCGCCAGGTGATGCTGGCCGGGCCGTCAGGGGCACAGCCCCTAGGTGTGGGCGGCGACTTCGAGGTCGGCCGCCCGGCGGGCACCCCCGACGGCACCCCCATCGACCTGGCGCTCGCGGTGAACCTCGGGGCGGTGCCCTTCCCGACCGGCCAGCGCCTCGTCTGGAAGCTGTGGATCGACGATCAGACCAGCACCGAGTGGGAGACGGCCTTCACGACCCGTCCCGCAGCGGCGCCCGCCTGAGCGCTCCGCCTGAGCGCGCCTGGCGCTCTGAAACAGGCGCTGCATCCAGGTTCCTTGACGGATCGACAGCGGTATGCGCCGTCGATCCGTCTTTGAAACCGGCCGCGATGGCCGCGCCCCGGAGGACCCCGTCGGTCAGTTCGTCCAGGCGTCGACGTTGCGGAGCGAGAGCGCGGTGCGGGCGGGTTGCCCGCGGACGGCGTTGGCGGGGGGCAGGTCCTCGGGGTGGTCGACGCCGGACCACGCCGGCAGCACGAGGGCCGAGGCGTGGGCGCCGCCTCGCCCGACGAGATGGCTGGCCCCGGCCTCGACCGGATTGTCGAAGCACCAGAAGGGCTGGTCCCGTCCCGGCGTCGACAGCGAGAGCCGCACCCGCGAGCCGGCCCGGAAGACGTGGGCCACGGGCATGAAGGGGATGCGGAACCGCACCCACTCGCCGGGCACCAGGTCGTCGCGGTGTTCGGGAGCGAACGTGTAGTCCACCCGCAGGTGGTCGGAGCGCTCGGGGTCCTCCTCACGGTGCACGGGGCGGTGCCAGCCGGACTGGACCCGCAGCTCGTGGCCGTCGGGGCGCACCTCCGTGAGGGTCGCCTGCACCGACGTGTCCGCGGTGCCGGGGCACAGCCAGAGATCGACGTGGCCCTGGCCCATCACCGTGAGTGCCTCGCCGAGCGGCGCGGTCTCGTACGATGCCGTGCACTCGTCGGCGAAGCGGGTCCACTCGATGGGGACGCTGGGCTGGAGGAAGTCGTCGAAGCGCTCGGTCAGCGCGTAGCAGGACGCACCTGCCTCGAGGTCGTCCAGGTAGCGGTCGGCGCCTTCGACATCGGGGGCGATGTCCGCGAGGGTGGCGCCGGGCGCGAGCCACCACCGTCGGGCGACGGCGTCCGGCGGCGGGAAGGTGGCGAGCTGCACCTCGTAGCGGTGCCCCGGTGCACCGGGCACGTCGGCGACCGTGCCGCTCTCGAACAGCACCCGGACGGGCGGCTCGGCCCGGTAACGGGCCAGGGCGGTGGGGTAGTCGTCGACGAGGTGGGCGAAGCGGTCCGCCTCGAGCTCGGCCGTGTAGCCGAAGTGCTCCGCGAACGCCGCCGGGGCCACGGCGCGGACGAGGTCGGGGACCACCGGCACCTGCCGGGCCACGTGGAACGACAGGAACTCGAACCACCGGGTGGCCATCATCGGGCTGAAGCCGTCCGGGTGGTGACCGTTGAAGAGGGTGAACACGACGTGGGGCGAGGCCTGGAAGCGCTCGAGCATCAGCGCGAAGCGGCTGCCCGTCTGCTCGTCCTGCCAGGAGCCCGACAGGAACACGGGCACCTCGATGCGGGGGACGAGGTCGGCGGCGCGGCGGGCACCCAGTGCGGGGCGGAAGTCGCGAGCCGCCCGCCCGAAGCGCTCGAAGTCGAGGGTGAGCGAGCGGATGGACTGGTTGGCCGCGGCCACCTCGTCGCCGGCGTCGATGCGGGCCTGGTCCCAGGCCATGCCCCCCACCTTCGTCTCGGCGTCGCGTTGGGCCAGCCACGCACGGGTGAACCCCGAGTTGTAGGTGCCGCCCGGCCACTGCTGGCGCCACAGGTCGTCGATGACCGACAGGGGAGTGATGGCGGCGAGGCTGGGCGGGGCTGTGGCGGCCACGAACAGCTGGGAGATGCCCGGGTAGCTGAGCCCGACCATCCCCGGTCGTCCGTGGCGCACCCACGACTGGCGGGCGACCGTCTCGATGACGTCGTAGCCGTCGGCGGCCTGGGCGGGGCTGAAGACGTCGAAGACTCCGCCCGAGCACCCCGTGCCCCGCATGTTGACGCCGACCGTGGCGAAGCCGAGGAGGTTGGCCAGGAGCGAGCCCGGCGACATCATCGCCGGGTTGGACGGCCCGTAGCCGGAGTACTCGACGACGGTGGGCCAGGGGGCTGACCCGTACAGGCCCTCGTCGGGGAAGCGCACCATGGCCGACAGGAGCGTTCCGTCGCGGGTGCGGAGGTACCCGAAGCCCTCGGCGAGGTCCTGCTCGTAGGTCGCGGGATCGGGATGGTCGTCGACCGCGAGCACCCGTACGGGACCGTGCGCCCGAGGCGGCGACGCGGTGTGGTCGCGCACGACGTAGTCCCCGGGGGCCAGCACGTCGCCGTTGCCGACCGCGGCGACGAGGTCGTCCAGGGTGGCCACCACGGTCGGGGTCGCCGGCACGAACGACACGTGGGCGTTCCCCGCAGGGTCGGCCACCACCGTCACGACCGGCTGGCCGGCCGCGGTGAGCACCTCGAGGTGCGCTCCCGGGCGTGCGCCCGTGATCGTGAGGGTCTCCACTCCGGGCTGAAGCGTGAGATCGGTGTCGCCGTCGGCGCCGGTGCCCTCGTCCATGGCCTCAGTTTCCCACGGCGGGCGTGGCCGTTCGTGCGGTCCCCCTCGTGGCGTGTGACGACTCGCTGACGCGGGGCGCCGCTATCTTCGTGCCTTCCGTGCGCCTCTCGTCCCGGTTCGCCGCCCTCGTCGCCTGCGCCGCGTGCCTCGCCCTCGTGGTGGTGGCCTGCGGCAGCGAGCCCGAGGTCGAACGCGCCCTCACCACCGTCCCCCAGGCCCGGGACGACGCGCCCAACGTCGTCGTGATCATGACCGACGACCAGACCGTCGAGCAGATGCGGGTGATGGACCGGACGAACGAGCTCCTGGGTGACCAGGGGACGACGTTCTCGAACTTCGTCACCAGCTTCCCGTTGTGCTGTCCGTCGCGGACCACCTTCCTCACGGGCCAGTACGCCTTCAACCACGGGGTCACCGACAACATCGGCCCCAACGGCGGCTACTACTCGCTCGACAACCGCAACACCCTGGCGGTGTGGCTCCAGCGTGCGGGCTATGCCACCGACTTCGTGGGCCACTACCTGTACCGCTACGGGGTCCGCGAGCGCACCGAGGTGCCGCCCGGATGGGACCGCTGGTTCTCCACCATCGACCCGACCACGTTCCACTACTACGGCTACACGGTCAACGACGGCGGTGTCCTCCGCGAGTTCGGCAACGATCCCGAGGACTACCAGACCGATGTCATGGCCGATCGCGCCGTCGCCGAGATCGAGCAGCTGGCCGAAGGCGACAAGCCCTTCTTCTTGAACTTCTGGACCCTCGCCCCCCACGTCGCCGAGCCCGAGAACAGCGACGACCCCGATCTCCAGGCGGTGCCCGCTCCCCGCCACCGCGGGGTGTACGAGCAGGAGTGGTGGACCGCCGAACAGGTGCCTGCGTTCAACGAGGAGGACGTGTCGGACAAGCCCCTCTTCGTGCAGCTCAACGGCCGCTTCCTGCCCGTCACCGAGGTGATCGCCCAGGCGCACTACCAGCGAGCGCTCGAGTCGCTGCTCGCGGTCGACGAGGCCGTCGCTCGCATCGTCGACGCACTCGAGCGGACCGGTGAGCTCGACGACACCGTGATCATGTTCACGTCGGACAACGGCTACCTCCAGGGCGAGCACCGGTTCCGGGACGCCAAGACGCTCCCCTACGAGGAGGCCATCCGGGTGCCGCTCCTCGTGCGGGGTCCCGGTTTCCCCGCCGGGGCGACGGCACCGCAGCTCACGTCCAACATCGATCTGGCCCCGACCATCCTGGAGCTCGCCGGGGTGTCCGGCAGTCTCGTCATGGACGGCCAGTCGCTCCTCGGGCTCGCGTCGGACGCGACGCCGCCGGACGACGACCGTGCCATCTACCTGCAGAACGGGGCCGAGCGGGGGGACCAGGGGGCGACGATCCCGCACTGGGAAGGCGTTCGCGTGCCGGGCTACACGTACGTCGAGTACGACCGTGGCGGACGCGAGCTCTACGACCTCAACGCCGACCCGGCGCAGCTCGACAACCGGGCCGGCGACCCCGCCTACGCCGCGCTCCAGCGCGAGCTCGCGGACCTCCTCGAGGAGCTCCGCGGCTGCGAGGGCGACACCTGCCGGGAACCTCGCTTCGCCGCATCGCAGTAGCGTTGCGGCGATGTGCGGCCGCTTCGTCTCCGCCACGCCACCCGACCAGATCGCGCAGTACTTCGGGGTGGAGGAGACCTCGGAGACCCTCGTCGAGCCCAACTGGAACGTGGCGCCGACCACCGACGTCCCCACCGTCCTCGAGGCCGGTGGCATCCGCCGGCTCGAGCCCGTGCACTGGGGGCTCGTGCCCTTCTGGGCGAAGGACGTGAAGATCGGCAACCGCATGATCAACGCGAGGGTCGAGACCCTGGCCGAGAAGAGCGCGTTCAAGCGGCCGTTCCAGAAGCGGCGGTGCATCGTCCCCGCGGACGGGTTCTACGAGTGGCAGAAGCGGGCCGGCCACAAGCACAAGCAGCCGTACTACATCCAACGGACCGACGGGGAGCCCATGGCCTTCGCGGGCCTGTGGGAGATCTGGCGGGGACCCGACCGCGAAGGCCCGGCCTTCCCCAGCGTCACCATCATCACGGGGCCGGCGAACGAGAAGATGGCCGCCATCCACGATCGGATGCCCATGCTGCTCGCTCCCGACACCTGGGACGCCTGGCTCGACCGCGAGGTGAGCGATCTCGACCTGCTCGCCACGTTCCTCGTGCCGGCGCCGTCCGAGCTGATCACGCTGCGCCCCGTGAGCACCGAGGTCAACAACGTGCGCAACGGTGGACCGCACCTCATCGACGAGATCACCCTCGAGGACGACACCCCGTCGTGACCGCGACGCGTACGACGACGGCGTCGCGGTCACCCTCACTGCGCAAGAGGCTCGACAACCTCGCGCTGCGGTGGCAGGCGCGACTCGACAGCGAGTCGGCGGACCGCTTCGTCCCGTGGGGGGCCGCGCTGCTGCTGTTCGTGCTCCTCGGCGCGCTCGCCCTCGGGCGGGCGCGTTCGCTCGACGGCGGCGCCGACCTGGCCAGCTACCTCCAGGGGGCGTGGCTGGTCAACCAGGGCGATCCGCCCTATGTCACCATCACCGGTGCCCACCTGCTGGCGGACCAGGCCGGGTTCGTGTTCTACCCGCTGGCCTGGTTGACCCGGCTGCTGCCCCCGGTGCCCGTCCTGCTCCTGGTGCAGTCCGCCGCCCTGGCGCTCGGTGTGGTGCCGTTGTGGCGCCTCGCTCGGCGGGTGGCCCGACTGCGCGCCGGTGCCGCGGCCACGCTGCTCGTGGCCTACGGCCTCTATCCCGCGCTCCACAACGTCAACCAGGCCGACTTCCACCTGGCCGCGCTCGCGCTGCCCCTGCTCCTCGCCGCCTCGCTGTACGGCCTCACCGAACGGTGGCGCCTGTTCGCCGTGTGCGTGGTGCTCATCGTCTTGTGTCGGGCCGATTTCGCTCTGGTGGTCGCCGGCCTCGGTGGACTGCTGGCCCTCGAGGGCAAGCGCCGAGCGGGCGCGCTCACCGCCGCGTTCGGGCTCGTCTGGGTGCTGGTCGCCCTGTTCGCGGTGCAGCCGTACTACGCCGATGGCTCGTTCGTGCACGAGAGCGCGTTCGCGGCGTACGGCTCGTCACCGCTGGGGGTGGCGGGCGGCATGCTCGCCCATCCGTTCACGGTGCTGGGCGACGTCACCGCCGAGGAGAACTTCACCATCGTCGTGCTCCTCCTCGCGCCCGTGCTGTTCCTCCCCGTGCTCGCGCCCCGCTACCTGCTGCCGGCCCTGCCGCTCGAGGTGCTGTACCTCGTGGCGAACGCGAGCGAGTTGCGGGAGCCCCGGGTCGAGCAGAACGTCGCCATCACCGCGTTCATCTTCCTCGCCACGGCCATGGCCCTCAGCCGGATCGGCACCCGGACCATCGACCGTGTCCGCGTCGATCGGCGCGTGCTGGGGGCCCTGGCGCTGGCCGCGATCATCTTCTTCATACGGGACTCCGCCACGTCGCCCTACCGCGAGCCGTGGGACCTCGGACGGCGCGACGCTGCCGACGCCGCCCGTCTCGCCGCGGTCGAGATGATCGACGACGGGGACTCGGTGCGGGCCTCCCCGGCGCTCCTGCCGCTCCTGGCCGAGCGGCGCTGGCTCTACGAGCTGGACCAGGTGGCGCACCCCCACGTGCGGCGGGCCGCGGCCGACGACGTGGACGTCGTGGTGCTCGACGAGCAGGCCGAGATCGAGTGGGACGACGACGACCGGCGCTCGTTCCACGAGGGGATGGTGAGCCTCGGCTTCACCCGGACCTTCAACCGCGAGGGCATCGTCGTCTACCACCGGGGGTAGCAGGGTCGGCGTGCGGCCCCGTCGACGGCAGAACTCAGCGGTTCGGCGAGACTCAGGTGTCGGCCACCTCGGCGTGCCCCGCGGCGCGCAGACCGGCCCGGATCGCCTCTGCGGCGGCGTCGAGGCCGGCGGGGTCGGGTTCGGTCTCGGCGTTGGCGAAATCGAGGTCGTGGACCCCACGGATGGGCACGAGGTGGAGGTGGACGTGGGGGACCTCCAGGCCGGCGATCATCAGCCCGACCTTCTCCGGGGCGAAGACGTCCCGCTGCACCTGGGCGATGTGGTGCGACACCGAGGTCAGGTGCTGCATGAGCTCAGGGTCGAGGTCCACCCAGTGGTCGACCTCCTCCACAGGCACGACCAGGGTGTGCCCGGGCTGCAACGGGTTGATGGAGAGGAAGGCCACGCACCGGTCGTCTCGCCACACGAAACGGCCCGGCAGCTCACCGCGGATGATCAGGGTGAAAATGGTCGCCATCCCGAGATCGTAGGCTGGCCGGGTGAGTGACCCTGCGAGCACCGCCCGACCCGGCGAGGACCGCATCGTCACCGTCCCCAACGCCATCACCTGCGTGCGCCTGGCGTGCCTGCCGGTGTTCGTCTACCTCTTGTTCGGCAGGGACAACCCGGCCGCCGCCGCCTTCCTGCTGGCGCTCCTCGGGGCCACCGACTGGGTCGACGGCTATGTGGCCCGCCATTTCGACCAGGTGTCGACCGTGGGCAAGGTGCTCGACCCCGTGGCCGACCGTCTGCTGTTCTTCGTCGGCGTCGGGGCCATCATCGTCTACGGCGGCGCGCCGCTCTGGTTCTCGATCGCGGTGCTGGCCCGCGAGGTCTTCGTTTCTCTGGCCGTGCTGGCGCTCGCCGCGCTGGGCGCCAAGCGCATCGACGTGACCTGGTACGGCAAGGCGGGGACGTTCTGTCTCATGTTCGCGTTTCCCCTGTTCCTGGCGGGCAGCGACCCGAACCTGGCCGGCCACGACCTGTTCACCCTCGCGGCGTGGGGGTTCGGCCTCCCGGGCCTGGCCCTCAGCTACTACGCCGCGGTTCTCTACATACCGATCGGGCTCGCCGCGCTACGAGAGGGACGGGCCGCCCGTCGTGGCGGGCTCGTGGAGGAGGCCTCATGAAAGCCGTGATCATGGCGGGCGGCGAGGGCACCCGGCTCCGGCCGCTCACCTCGAACGTCCCCAAGCCGATGATGCCCATCGTCAACCGTCCGATGATGGAGCACATCGTCACCCTCTTGAAGTCGCACGGGTTCGACGAGATCGTGGTCACCGTCGCCTTCATGGCCAACGCCATCCGCACCTACTTCGGAGACGGGTCCGAGTTCGGCGTACGCATGGTGTACGCCACCGAGGAGACGCCACTCGGGACCGCCGGCTCGGTGCGCAACGCCATGGACGAGCTCGACGAGCGCTTCCTCGTGATCTCCGGCGACGTCCTCACCGACATCGACCTCGGTGAGATCGTCCGGTTCCACGACGAGAACAAGGCCATGGCCACCATCGGCCTCGTGCCCGTCGAGAATCCGCTCGAGTTCGGCATCGTCATCACGAACGAGGACGGCTCGATCGAGCGGTTCCTCGAGAAGCCCACCTGGGGCCAGGTCTTCAGCGACACCATCAACACCGGCATCTTCGTGCTCGAGCCCGAGATCTTCGACTACATCGAGCCCGGCCGGCCCGTGGACTTCTCCAGTGAGGTGTTCCCGGCCCTGCTGGCCGAGGGGCGACCCCTCTTCGGCGCGGTGTCCGAGGGGTACTGGGAGGACGTCGGCACCCTGGAGGCCTACCTCCGCGCCCACAAGGACGCCCTGGACGCCAAGGTCGCACTCGACATCCCCGGCTTTCGCATGTCGGAGGGCGTGTGGGTGGGGGAGGGGGTCGAGGTGCACCCCGACGCCATCCTCGAGGGCCCTGCCGTCATCGGCGAGAACTGTCGTATCGAGGCCGGCGCCCGGCTCGGCGAGTACGCCGTGCTGGGCAACAACGTGAAGGTGCGCGAGCAGGTCGAGCTCCAGCGCGTCGTGATCCACGACAACACCTACCTCGGTGAGCAGTGCCGCATCGGGGGCACCGTCGTCGGCCGAGCCTGTGACCTGCGACGTGGTGTGCGCTGCGAGGAGGGCGTGGTCCTCGGTGACGAGTGCTTCGTGGGGGAGAACGCGGTCGTGGGCGCGGGCGTGAAGGTCTACCCCTTCAAGACGGTCGAGGCCGGCGCCATCATCAACACCTCGATCGTCTGGGAGTCCCGCGGCGCCCGGAGCCTGTTCGGCCGCGACGGCGTCTCGGGCCTCGCCAACGTCGACATCACCCCCGAGTTCGCCACCCGTGTGGCCATGGCCTTCGCCACCACGGTCAAGAAGGACACCACCGTCGTCACCTCCCGTGACTCGAGCCGCTCGGCCCGGATGTTGAAGCGGGCGATGATGGCCGGCCTGAACGCCGGCGGGGTCAACGTGCTGGACCTCGAGGTGGCGAGCGTGCCCGTCACGCGCGTGCAGGCCCGCCGCCCCGATGCGGTCGCGGGCATCACGCTGCGCCTGGCCGAGGACGACGCCCAGTCGGTCGCGATCCGCTTCTTCGACACGAACGGCGCCGACATCAGCGAGGACACCCAGCGCAAGATCGAGCGCCTGTTCAACCGCGAGGACTACCGACGGGTCCTGCCCAGCGAGATCGGTGACATCGGCTTCCCGCCGAGGGCCCTCGAACAGTACGCCGTGGCCCTCGAGTCGGTGGTCGACGTCGAGGCCATCGGCTCCGCCGGATTCAAGGTCGTGGTCGACTATTCGTACGGGTCGACCTCGTTCGTGATGGCCAACGTGTTCTCCAAGCTGGGTGCCGAGGTCCTGGCCGTGAACCCCTACGTCTCCACCCAGGGGGTGGTCGAGTTCGACCGGGACGCCCACGCCGTCCAGGTCGGCAACCTCGTGCGGGCTTCCGCGGCCAACCTCGGCGCGGTGATCGACCCGTCCGGAGAGCGCCTCACGCTCATCGACGACCAAGGCCACGTCCTGACCACGAACGAGGCCCTCCTGGCCATGCTCACGCTCGTGCGCACCCGCATCCAGGGGGATCGCGTCGCGCTCCCGGTCTCGGCCACCATGCGCGCCGCGGAGATCCTCGGCGAGGCGGGAATCCAGGTGCTGCCCACCAAGACCTCGTCGGCCGCGCTCATGGTCGAGTCCACCGCACCGGGCGTCGGCTTCGCCGCCGATCTCAACGGTGGCTTCATCATCCCGGGCGTCCTGCCCGCGTTCGACGGAGCGGCCTCGCTGGTCAAGGTGCTCGACCTGCTGGCCCATGCCGGCGGCACGCTGTCCGAGATCGTCGAGGGGCTGCCTCGCATCCACATGGCGCACGAACGGGTGATCACGCCGTGGGAGCAGAAGGGCATGGTCATGCGGACGCTGGTCGAGCACTCGGCCGACCGCCACCTCGAGCTCGTCGACGGGGTGAAGGTGCACCACGACGGCGCCTGGGCCCTCGCCCTGCCCGATCCCGAGGAGCCGGTCACCCACATCTGGGCAGAGGCGGGGACCGAGGTCGCAGCACGCCAGCTCGCGGAGGAGTACGCCCGCCGCATCCGCCAGATGCTGCGCTGAGCGCGCCGCGCTGATCCCACCAGGGGTTGCCGACCTCCCGGCCCGCAGCTATACAGATACGAAACCGTCTCGTATCGAAACTACGGAGCACCCATGGCCCTCGACGCAACCTCCGTCCCCGGTGACGCCACGCCGGGCCCGACCGCCGGTGGCGCGCCGCCGGCCGCCGATCTCGACCCCCGTCGCTGGTGGGCCCTGGCGGTGCTCTGCCTGAGCCTGCTGCTCATCGTGATGGACAACACCATCATCAACGTCGCCCTGCCCACCATCCAGAGCGACCTCGGGGCCACGGCCAGCCAGCTCCAGTGGATCGTCGACGCCTACGTGCTGGTCTTCGCCGGGCTGCTCCTCACCATGGGCAGTCTCGGTGACCGATACGGGCGCAAGCCCGCGTTGTCGCTCGGCCTGCTCATCATGGGGTCGGCGTCGGCCATCTCCGCCTGGTCGAGCGACCCCGAGCAGCTGATCTTCTGGCGCGCGGTCATGGGCATCGGCGGCGCGCTGATCATGCCGGCGACCCTGTCGATCCTCACCAACGTCTTCACCGACCACCGTGAGCGGGCGCGGGCCATCGCCATCTGGGCGGGCACCTCCGGCATGGCCGTGGCCATCGGCCCCGTCACCGGTGGCTGGCTGCTCGACCACTTCTGGTGGGGCTCGGTCTTCCTCGTCAACGTGCCCGTCGTGATCGTGGCGCTCGTGGCCGGCTACCGCCTCATCCCGAACTCGAAGGATCCCCACCCGCCGGCCCTCGACCCGCTCGGGGCGGTGCTGTCCATCGCCGGCCTGGTGACTCTCGTCTGGGCCATCATCGAGGCCCCGCAGAAGGGCTGGACCGACGGCGTCACCCTGACCGCGTTCGCGATCGCGGTGGTCCTGCTGCTGGCCTTCGCGGTCCACGAGAAGCGCAGCGACCACCCGATGCTGGACGTGAACTTCTTCCGCAACCCGCGCTTCAGCGCCGCCAGTGGCGCCATCACGATGACCTTCTTCGCCATGTTCGGGACGCTGTTCCTGTTCACCCAGTACATGCAGTTCGTCCTCGGCTATTCGCCGCTCGCCACGGGGGTGCGCTTCATCCCGATGGCGGCGGTGACGATGGTCGTGGCGCCCTCGAGCGCCCGCATCGTCGAGCGGGTGGGCTCCAAGGCCGTGGTGGCGGCCGGGCTGGGCTTCACCAGCCTCGCCCTCGCCCTCGGCACGTTCCTCACCGCCGACGGCGGGTACCTGCCGCTGCTCGGGGTCCTGTTGATCATGTCGGTGGGTATGGGCCTCACCATGGCGCCGGCCACCGAGTCGATCATGGGCTCGCTGCCGCTGGCGAAGGCCGGCGTGGGGTCGGCGGTCAACGACACCACCCGCCAGGTCGGCGGCGCCCTCGGCGTGGCGGTCATGGGCAGCCTGCTGGCCTCGGCCTACGGGTCCAAGATGACCGACTTCCTCGCCGGCCTGCCCGTCAGCGTGCCCGAGCGGGCGGCGTCGGCCATCGAGGACAGCGTCGGTGCCGCGGTCAACATCGGGGCCGGGCTGCCCGGTCCCGCCGGCAACGCGCTCACGAGCGCCGCGCAGTCGGCGTTCGTCGACTCGATGGGCACGTCGCTCTGGGTGGCGTCCGGCGTCGCGCTGGTCGGCGCGATCATCGCTCTCGTGGCGCTGCCCGCCCGCGCGGTGATCCCGGAGGACTCGGCCGGATGACCGCAGCCTCCTCGATGGCGCGCCCGCCGGGCCGCCCCCTCGACGAGCACGCCAGCACGGACATCCTGGACGCCGCAGTCGTGTTGCTCACCGAGGAGGGCTTCGGCGGGGTCACCGTCGACACCGTCGCGGCTCGCGCCGGTGTCTCGAAGGCGACCATCTACCGCCGTTGGTCGACCAAGGAGGAGCTCCTGCTCGAGGCGGCGAGCTGCCTGTCGGGTGCGCCCGACGAGCTCCCCGACACCGGGTCCCTCCGCGGCGACCTCGCCGCGCTCTACGAGGGGTTCCTGCCGGCGCTCATCGACGGCGTCCCCGGACAGATGCTCCCGCAGATGGTGGCCGAGGGGACCCGCAACCCCGAGATCCGCCGGATGCTGGCCGACTTCGCCGACAGCCGCCGCACCCGGTGGCGCACCGTCCTCGAGCGGGCGTCGGATCGGGGCGAGCTGGTCGAGGGCCTCGACGCCGAGGTGGTCGTCGACTGCCTCACCGGCCCGCTGTTCACCCGACTGCTGGTGACCGGCCGCCCCCTCACGCCGGCGCTGGCCGAGCAGGTCCTCGACGTGGTGCTGGCCGGCGTCACCCGGCGGGCCATCGGGTAGCCGCTCTCCACCGGAGCGTTCCGCGGAACGTCCTGGGTGTCGGGAGTGTCAGGGGGTCGCCCGGGCCGGGACCACGGGGTGGTCGAGGTGGAGCGTTCGTCGGCAGGGTCGGCAGGGGTGACCGCGGGCCAGGGCGACCGACCGCTCAGATTCTCTCGCCGTAGGCGTCGCAGTCGGGGTTTTCGCAGACGAAGGTCGGGTCGAGGACGTTGGCGGTCTCGGCCGGGAGCGCGGTCACGCCACAGGCGGGGCAGATCGGGGCGCGTCCCTCGTCGTCGTCGTCCTCGTCCTCGAAGCCGTCGGTGTTCACACGCCGACGGTACCGGCGCCATCCGGCGGAAGAGGTTTCGGGCCCTGCCCGCCGGCCTTGTGGGCGTGCCGCCGACGCACGGCCGACCACGAGCGCGCGCTGCTGTACACGGCTGTACAGGGTCCTACTTCTCGGAACGGGGAGCGGGGCGCGTCTTGTAGCGTGCAGGCCATGAACATCCCCGACGACCTGCGGTACTCGACGGACCACGAGTGGGCGAAGCTGGAAGACGGCAAGGTGCGCATCGGCATCACCGACTACGCACAGGACGCCCTGGGCGACGTGGTCTACGTCGACGTGCCCGAGGTCGGCCGAACGGTCAAGGTCAACGACACCTTCAGTGAGGTCGAGTCCACGAAGTCCGTGTCCGACATCTTCGCACCGATCGCCGGCACCATCGTCGAGGTGAACGAGGCCTTGGCCGACGCGCCGGAGCGCCTCAACGAGGATCCTTACGGTGAGGGCTGGATCTGCGTGATCGAGCCGACCGACGCAGGGGAGCTGGACGCGCTCCTCGACGCGGACGCCTACCGGGCCCTCACCGAGGCCTGAGGGATCGATCGACGTCGTGGGGGAAGGAGTACGGGGTGGCTGAGGTCTTCTGCAACAACTGCGGGCACGGGAACCCCTTGGGGGCCAACTTCTGCTCGTCGTGCGGTGGCCCCCTCGACCTGGCCAACCAGGAGAACACCACCGTCACCTTCCACCCCGACGACCCCGGGGAACCGTCGGACGAGTTGGCCGTCGATCTCGACGAGCTCCCCAACGACGTCGGCATGCTCGTGGTGAAGCGGGGCCCGAAGGCGGGCTCGCGGTTCGCGCTCACCGACCCGGTCACGACCGCCGGCCGCCACCCCGAGAGCAACATCTTCCTCGACGACATCACCGTGTCGCGGCGCCACGTGGAGGTGCGCAAGGGCGGCAGGGACTACTACGCCAGCGACGTGGGCTCGCTGAACGGCACCTACCTCAATCGGGAGCGCATCACGTCGCCGGTACTGCTGGCCAACGGCGACGAGCTCCAGATCGGCAAGTACAAGCTGGTGTTCTTCATGGGCGCCGGCGACGAATGAAGCGACCTCAGGGCGGGGACCGGCGAGCGCGTCGCCGGGGGCCGGCCACATGACGGAACGGGCGCACCTCTCGATCGGCGAGGTCCTGGCGTTGCTCCAACAGGAGTTCCCGGACGTCACCATCTCGAAGATCAGGTTCCTCGAGAGCCAGGGCCTGCTCGACCCCGAGCGCACCCCCTCGGGGTACCGCAAGTTCTACGAGCCCGATGTCGAGCGCCTGCGCTGGATCCTGCGTCAACAACGCGAGAACTTCCTGCCCCTCAAGGTCATCAAGGGGCGTCTCGAGGAGGCCGGCGACCAGCCGGTGCCCCCGGACCCGCCCCGACTCCAGGCGGTGGCGCCGCTCGGCGCCGAGGCGGGATCCGCTCCGGTGGTGGGCGGGACGGATTCCAGCACCCTCGACGCCGGCATCACCTCGGTGAGCATGACCGCGGACGAGCTCGCCCTCGCGGCCGGCCTCACCCGGGAGATGCTGGTCGAGCTCGAGAAGTACGGCCTGCTCAGCGGGCGCTCGGTGGGCGCGTCGGTGCTCTACGACGACGACGCCCTGCTCGTGGCGCAGGTGGCGGCGGCCTTCCTCCGCCATGGCATCGAGCCGCGCCACCTGCGCATGTACAAGGTGGGTGCCGACCGCGAGGCGGGCTTCCTCGAGCAGATCGTCACGCCGGTGCTCAAGCAGCGCAACCCTGCGGCGCGACGCCAGGCCGTGGAGACCGTCGAGGAGCTCACCGGCCTCGGTCAGAGCCTGCGGGCCGCGCTGCTGCGGGAGAGTCTGCGCAACCTCCTCGGCCCCTGACCGGTCGTCGCACCCCTCGGGTAGGTTTGGGGGATGGTCGAGATGGAGCTGGTGGGAGTCCGCGTCGAGCTGCCCACCAACGCGCCGATCGTCCTGTTGCGGGAGAAGGCCGGTGAGCGCCGGCTCCTCCCCATCTTCATCGGGGCGCCGGAGGCCACGGCCATCGCCTTCGCCCTCGAAGAGGTCGAGACCCCACGTCCCATGACCCACGACCTCATGAAGGACGTGCTCGACGACCTGGGCGTCACCGTCGAGCAGGTCGTCGTGACCGCGCTGAAGGACGCCACCTTCTACGCCGAGCTCCACCTGTCCGCTCCCGGTGGCACCCACCAGGTGTCGAGCCGGCCGTCCGACGCCATCGCCCTGGCCGCCCGCACCGGCTCGCCGATCTTCGCCGCCGAGGCGGTGCTCGACGAAGCCGCCTACGCGGTCAGCGAGGAGGACGAGGAGGAGGAGCAGGAGGTCGTGGAGCAGTTCAAGGAGTTCATCGACAACGTGAACCCCGAGGACTTCGCCTCCTGAGACCAACGCGGGCCGCGCGATCAATCGCGCGCCTCGCGCGATTGCCCGTTGACGGGGCGCGCGGCGCGCCCTACGCTCCGGGTCACACCATCGTAATTCCGCAGGTGTCGTTCGGGGTGAGGGCCCCGGGTGCCCGGCGGACCAAAGGGGAACCGTGACGACCACCACCGCCACCACCGGGTCGGTCGCCGAGGGCTTCAGCGGCAAGCGCACCGCGGAGATCGTCGGCATCACCTACCGCCAGCTCGACTACTGGGCCCGCACCGACCTCGTGCGCCCGTCGCTCGTCGACGCGAAGGGCAGTGGCTCGCGCCGGCGGTACTCCTACCGGGACCTCCTCGAGCTGAAGATCATCAAGAAGCTGCTCGACGCCGGCATCCGCCTCGAGACCGTTCGCGACGTGTTCACCTACCTCCGCGACAACCTCGGCGAGGACGTGGTGAGCGCCAACCTCGTGATCAGCGACCACACCGTGGTCCTGGCCAGGAGCGACCAGGAGATGATCGACCTCATCCGCAAGGGCCAGGGCGTGCTGAACCTGCTCCCGCTCCAGGGGGTCAAGGACGAGATCGACGCCGTGGTGTCGCTGCCGGTGCTGGACGATGCCGACGCCGGCCACGCCGTGGTGGAGGCTCCCGCGGCCAAGGCAGCCGGGAGCCGCTGAGTCGGTCGCGGCGGCGCGCCGCCGGGTGGGTGTCGCGCCAGGGCTGCACAGTACGATCCGCCGGGTGATCCGCACTTCGCCCCTGGACGCCGAGCACCGGGCACTGGACGCCAAGATGGTGCCGTTCGGGGGCTGGGACATGCCCCTCAACTACCCCGAGGGCACCCTGGCCGAGCATCGGGCCTGTCGCACCGGAGCGGTCGCCTTCGACGTCTCACACCTGGGCACCGTCCGGGTGCAGGGCGAGGGCTCGCTCGAGATGCTCCAGCAGGCCCTCACCAACGACCTCACCAAGGTCGGGCCGGGCCGTGCGCAGTACACCCACCTGCTCGACCCCGACGACGCCTCCGTGCTCGACGACATCATCGTGTGGTGGGTCGACGAGCACCGCTTCGACGTCATGCCCAACGCTTCGAACACCGATCGGGTGGTCGCCGCGCTGACCGACGGGGCCCCGTCGACGGTCTCGGCCGGCGACGTCACCGAGGAGCGGGCCGTCATCGCCGTCCAGGGCCCGGGTGCCCGTGAGCGCCTCGTCGCCGTATCGCCGGAAGCTGCCGCCGTCGGCCGCTTCCACGTCGCCCCCTTCACCTGGCAGGGCATCGAGTGCCTCGTGGCCGGCACCGGCTACACCGGCGAGGACGGTGTCGAGTGCGCCGTGCCCGCGGAGCACGCCGGCGCCTTCTGGGCTGCGGTGCTCGCGGCCGGCGTCGTGCCTGCCGGCCTCGGGGCTCGCGACACGCTGCGCCTCGAAGCAGGCCTCCCGCTCCACGGTCACGAGCTCGGCCCGGGAATCACCAGCCTCCAGGCCGGCCTGGGCTGGGTGGTCAGCTGGGACAAGGGCGCCTTCCGTGGTCGCGACGCCCTCGCCGCCGAAAGGGAGCGAGGTATCGCCCGGCGCCTCCGCGGGCTCGAGGTCGAGGGCCGGCGCCCGCCCCGTGCGGACCAGGCGGTCCTGGTCGACGGCGAGCCCGCCGGCGTCGTCACCAGCGGCAACTTCTCACCCATGCTCGAGCGGGGCATCGCCCTCGCCTTCGTCCCGCCGTCGGTCGAGATCGGCGACGAGGTCGCCATCGACGTCCGGGGCACCGCGGTGCCCGCACAGGTCGTGAAGACCCCCTTCGTCCGACCGGACTGACCCACCGCCGACACGCCGGCTCGCTCGGGCACCACCCCCTCGAACGACCACCGCACCGCAAGCACACATCACGAGCACCCACCACCCCACCCGACCCCGCCAGAGACAGGAACGCCCGTGGGCCACTACGTCCCCCACACCGACGAAGAGATCGACGAGATGCTGGCCTTCGTGGGCCTCGACTCGCTCGAGTCGCTGTTCGAGACCATCCCCGCCGCGCTGCGGTTGGTGGCCGGCGACGACGGCCGCTACCTCGACCTGCCCGACGGCCTGGCCGAGGCCGACGTCCTGTCCGAGATGGGACGGCTCGCCGCCGCCAACCAGGCGCCTGGTCTCGGGGAGCTGGTGTGCTTCGCCGGCGCCGGCGCCTACGACCACCAGGTGCCGTCCGCGGTGCGCTCGCTGATGTTCCGCAGCGAGTTCGTCACGGCCTACACGCCGTACCAGCCAGAGGTGGCCCAGGGCGTGCTGCAGATGCTCTTCGAGTACCAGACGCTGATCAGTCGTCTCACCGGGGTGGGCATCGCCAACGCCTCGCTCTACGACGGTGCCACGGCCTGCGTCGAGGCCGTCAACCTGGCGGTGGCCGCGAGCCGCAAGCAGGGGGTGCTCGTGAGCCGGGGCGTCCACCCCAACTGGCGCGACACCATGACGACCTTCGCCAAGGGGACCGGCCACCGGCTCGTCGACGTCCCTCTGGCCGACGACGGCACCACGGCATGGCCCGATGCGGGCGGGGCCGAGGTCGGGGCGGTGCTCGTCCAATACCCGAACTACCTCGGCTGCATCGAGGACCTGGCGGCCGCCCGTGCGTGCGCCGACGCCCACGGGGCGCTGCTGCTCGTCGCCGGCGACCCGGTCTCGGCCGGGCTGTTGAAGACGCCGGGCTCCTTCGGCGCCGACGTGGTGGTGGGGGAGGCGCAGCCCTTCGGCACGCCCCTCAGCTTCGGTGGCCCCTACCTCGGCTACTTCGCCTGCCGGGAGGAGCACGTCCGGCGTCTCCCCGGGCGGCTCGTGGGCGAGACCGTCGACGTCGACGGTCGTCGCGCCTACGTGACCACCCTGCGGACCCGCGAGCAGGACATCCGCCGGGAGAAGGCGTCGTCGAACGTCTGCACCAACCAGACGCTGATCGCGGTGGGCTGCACCATCGCCCTGTCGTGGCTGGGCACCACGGGCCTGCGCGAGCTGGCCCTGCGCTGCGCCCGGGCCACCAGGTACACGCGTGACGCGGTGACGGCCATCGACGGGGTCGAGCCGGTCACCAGCGCGCCGATGCTCCGCGAGTTCGCCGTGCGCCTGCCCCTGCCCGCAGAGACGGTCATCGAGCGCATGGCCGACGAGGGCTTCCTCGCCGGCGTCGCCCTCGACGAGGCCGACTACGGCGGCGGGCTTCTGATCGCCGCCACCGAGCGGCGCACCCGCGCCCAGATCGATGCCTACGCCCAGGCGCTCCAGAAGGTGGTCCGCTGATGCCCGACGCCCGCACCTCCCGTTCCGACCGGTCCGCCGCTCCTGGGGGCCGTGCCACGAGCGCCCCGATCATGGGCCGCGCCGAGGAGCCGACCGTCTTCGAGCTCTCCGTGGCCGGGCGCAAGGCCTGGACCTTCCCCCGCACCGATCTGCCCGAGTGGGGTGCCGACGAGCTCGTCCCCGCCGAGCACCTGGCGGACGAGGCGCTCGAGCTGGCCGAGGTCAGCGAGCGCGACCTGGTGGCCCACGTCACCCGCCTCAGCCACCGCCAGTACTCGGTGGACCTCGGCGCCTACCCCCTCGGGTCATGCACCATGAAGTACAACCCGAAGCTCTGCGACGACTCGTCGGCGCTCCCGGGATTGCGCGACATCCACCCGTCGGCCCCTGCGGCCCTCACCCAGGGCTGGCTCGAGCTGCTGGTCTCGCTCGAGGAGTGGCTCTGCGAGGTCACCGGCATGCACGCCGCCACCCTCCAGCCGCCGGCCGGCGCCGCCGGCGAGCTCACCGGTCTGCTCCTCATGCGTGCCTGGCACGACGACCAGTTGGCCACCGGTGCAGCCACGAAGGCCCGCACGAAGGTCATCATCCCGGACTCCGCCCATGGCACCAACCCTGCGTCGGTGACCCTCGGCGGGTACGAGACCGTCACGGTCCCGAGCGACGACCGCGGCTGCGTCGACGTGGCCGCGCTGCGTGAGGCCCTCGACGACGAGGTGGCGGGCATCATGCTCACCAACCCCAACACGTTGGGTCTGTTCGAGGAGGACATCGCCGAGATCGCCGCCGCGGTACACGAGGTGGGCGGCCTCCTCTACTACGACGGCGCGAACCTGAACGCCATCCTCGGCGTCGTCCGCCCCGGTGACATGGGCTTCGACATCGTGCACATGAACCTGCACAAGACCTTCGCCGTCCCCCACGGCGGCGGGGGCCCTGGCGCCGGCCCCGTGGCGGTCTCCGAGCGGCTCACCCGCTTCCTGCCGGGGCCCCGACCCGTGCGCACCACCGACGGCTCTTTCGACTGGGAGACGCCGGCCGACTCCATCGGCCGGGTCCACGGCTGGCACGGCAACGCCCTGGCCCTGGCCCGCGCCTACAGCTACATCCTCGTCAACGGCGGCGACGGCCTGCGGACCGTGTCGGACATGGCCGTGCTCAACGCCAACTGGGTCCGCCACCGGCTCCGCGGCGTGTACGACATCCCCTTCGACCGCCCCAACATGCACGAATGCGTCCTGGCCACCACCAGCCTCAAGAAGGCACAGGGGCTCACCGCGCTCGACGTGGCCAAGCGCCTGCTCGAGGAGGGCTTCCACGCGCCCACCACGTACTTCCCGCTGATCGTGGCCGAGGCGCTCATGATCGAGCCCACCGAGACCGAGAGCCTCCAGACCCTGGAGGCCCTGTGCGAGGCCCTCGAGCGCATCGCCGCGGAGTCCGGGGAGCAGGCGCACGAGGCGCCGCGCACCGCGCCGGTGCGCCGCCTCGACGAAGCCCGCGCCGCCCGCCACCTCATCCCCACCTACGACGCCCGCCTCGCCGGCGAGACGGCCGAGGGGTAGGCCACCGCGATCAGTCGAACAGGTCGGGCTCGAGGCGGGCGATCCACTCGTAGAGCGACTGGTAGCTCAGCCACCCGGCCTGGTGGGTGCCGATCTGGCCGGCGGTGAGCCGGGCGGTGTCGGGGTCGATCAGCTTCGGCGTGCCCGCCGCCTCGGCCAGGAGCTGGGCCTGGCAGGTGCGCTCCATCGTGACGAACCACCACGCCGCCTCGTCCACGGTGTGGCCGACGGTGAGCAGGCCGTGGTTGCGCAAGATGGCGGCCTTGGCGTCGCCGAGCGCGTGGGCGATGCGCTTGCCTTCTTCGGTGTCGTAGACGACGCCGGTGTAGTCGTCGAAGAGCACGTGGTCCTCGTAGAAGACGCACGAATCCTGGGTGAGGGGGTCGAGCCTGCGCCCGAGCGACGACCAGGCCTTGCCGTGCACCGAATGGGCGTGGGCCGCGGCCATGACGTCGGGGCGGGCGGCGTGGACCTGGGAGTGGATGGCGAACGCGGCGCGGTTCACGTGGAACTCGCCTTCCAGGACCTCGCCCTGGTGGTCGACCAGGAGCAGGTCGCTGACCCGGATGTGGTGGAAGCTCATGGCGAACGGGTTGACCCAGAAGCAGTCGGGGTGCTCGGGGTCGCGGGCGGTGATGTGGCCGGCGACCCCCTCGCCGAAGCCCAGGCGCCCGAAGATGCGCAGCGAGGCGGCCAGGCGGGCCTTGACGTGGGCCCGCTCGTCCTCGACGGAGGCGAACGAGGGGGTGGCGAAGGGCAGCTTCAACTCGGCCATGGCCCCAGTCTCTCGGATGGTGCCGACGTTCGCTCCCACCGCGTCGGTCCCTCTCGGAGGCCCTGCACGAGGAGTACCTTGTCGGCCGTGCGCACCCACCTCCGCCTCCCGGTCGCCGCGGTCCTCGTCGCCCTCGCCGCGACAAGCTGCTTCTCGGTCGACGACGGCTTCCCGTCGGTGAACGGCTGCAAGCTCAAGCCCAACACCCAGTGCGAGGACAAGGACCTCTCGGGCGAGGATCTCATCCAGGCCCAGTTGCTGAACGCACAGATGGCGGGCGTCGACCTGTCCGACGCCGACCTCACCCAGGCGCAGCTCACCAACGCCGACATCAGCGAGGCCAACCTCTCCGACGCCGACCTGACCCAGGCCACCCTCGCCAACACCATCTTCGACGGCTCGGACCTGCGCGGCGCCGAGCTCACCCAGGTCAGCTCGAACAACACCCGGTTCCGGGGAGCCGACCTGCGGGGCAACGACCTCTCCAACATCGACTTCCTCAACGCCGACTTCCGGGACGCCAAGCTGGCGAGCGTCGACCTGTCGGGCGCCAGCCTGCAGAACGCCGACCTGACCGGCGCGGATCTCACGGGTGCCGACCTCTCGAACGCCGATCTCCTCAACGCCGATTTCACCGGAGCGAAGCTCGCCGGGGCCGACCTGACGGGGGCCAACACCCAGAACACCGTCGGGCTCCAGGCCGCCACCGGCTGAGCGGGGAACCTGGAGCCCGACGGCCCTTCACCTCGCACCGCCCGAACGGGCGGCACGGGAGACTGCGGCGGCTCAGCCGCCCATGTTCAACAGCACCTTCGAGTGGTCCATGGGGTCGTACTTCACGTTCACGACCGCACCCGGCTGCACCTGGGGCACCGCCACCATCGGCAGGATGGTCGAGGTCTGGGCCTGGAAGGGCGCCTGGCCCGGGGGGCTCACCTGGAGGGTGATGATGACCTGGGGGTTCATGTTCACGTAGGTGCCGGTCTGCTGGAGGCCGAGCACGGTGGCGGGGGCATCGGCCCCCGTCGCCATGAGCGCCTTGCCGGCCTTCGAGTTGCCGGTCATCCCCGCCACCATCCGGTAGACGAAGAAGATCACGACCGCCGAGATGGCGAGGGACACGAAGAGCCAGAAGAACATCTGGCCGTAGATCTGGTTCATGAGACGGGCACCTTCTCCCATAGGACGAGCATCTGACTTGGATCCGCCGGGTTGACCCGGACGGGGAGCTGCCGGCCCACGGCCACCTGGGCCACCCGGAGGGTGCTCACCTCGGTGGTGTGGGTCACGGTGTACGGCGACATGCCGGCGACGTTGACGGCCATGTCGAGGGCGTAGACGGGGTTGAGGTTCGACTGCTGGCCCGTGGGTCGTGAGCCGGTGATGGTGGCCGTGCCCTCGACCCCGGAGGGGATCTGGTAGCCGACGGTCGAGCCGGCGTTGAAGGCGGCCATGGTGGCGTTGGCCTGGGCCATCGAGTCCGCCGCCATCGCCATGGTGCCGCCGAACCCCGGCTTGTAGCCCTGGGCGACCATCAGGTTGTCGCTGGCCTGGGTCAGGGGTCGGAAGAGCTTGTAGACGACCAGGTTGATGACCCCGATCAGGATGATCACGGCACCGCTGAAGATGAGGGCTTGGGCCTGGATGTTGCTGGCCAGGCCGTTGATGCCGTCCTCGCTGTTCGCACGGGCGATGAAGCCCCAGACCACGAGCACGCCGCCGGTCACGAGCATGATGGCGCTGAACCAGCGCCAGAACTTCCCGCTCATGACTGGCTGTACATGACGCCGTAGCGGGTGCGGACGGCCTCGTTGGTGGCCATGCGGTTGACCCAGCCGACGTTGATGCCGGCCCAGGTGCCCGGGGTGACCCCTTGCGTCTCGAGCCAGGCCTCGGCCTGATCGGGCGTGCCCAGGTTCTGGCGGGCCATGGCCGCGGTGATCTGGGCGTACTTGTCGAGGGTGATGCCGTCGATGGGCGCCCAGACCGGGTCGTTCAGGTCGACCGGCTGCTGAGCGGAGGCCTGCGCCGCCATGGCGTTCTGTTGCATCTGGGACGCCTGGTTGATGAGCTCGGGCGTCGCGTTGATCGTGTCCTTCATGTCCTTGAAGAGCCCCACGGGCACGCTCCTCGGTCTCGGGGGTGATCAGGCGCCACCCGGTGGGGCCATCTTGGGCAACGACCGGCGTCGTGCCATGAGTAATCGCTACTCAAATCGACCGTGGCGACCTGCCGGCGGGCCTGGGTAGCGCGCCGGACCGCCGCGTGTGTCGCGGCGTCAGGTGGCGATGGGTCGGGTGGCCCGCGCCTCTCCATCGACCGGCCCCGTGGCGTCCGACGGGCGTCGTCGGTGGCCCAGGAAGGGCTGCTCCACGAGGTGGTACGACAGCGAGGCGAGCGCGAGGCTCAGCGCGATGGCCCCTCCGGCCACGAGGCTCCACGGCGCCGTGTCGAACTGCGAGTAGAGCAGCTTGTACACGGGGAGGTGCCAGAGGTACAGCCCGTAGGAGATCAGGCCCAGGTACACGAGGGGGCGGGCGCTGAGCGCGTGCTTCAACGGCGAGTCGGCCGTGACCAGGTGCAAGATGATCACCGAGGCGCAGACCGCGGCCGCGGCCATGCCCACGGTGATCATGGCGTCGCCCTCCGGGTCCATCGCCCCCATCGCCACCAGGACCGCGAACGCAGCCACGGCGACCCATCCCGGGACGACGAGCCTGGTCCGGGTGTACACGAACGCCACGACGACCCCGAGCAGGATGGCGTCGATGCGGGTGTCGGTCGAGCGGGTCACGTAGATGAGCAGGCCACCGTCGGCCCACCGCACCAGGTCCCCGGCGAAGAGCCAGAGCGAGGCCCGCCAGAGGGCGACGACGGTGGCGAGTGCCGCGGGCACCACCCATGGATGGCGGGCGAAGCGGCCGCGGACGGCGGCCAGGAACAGCAGGGGGGCGACGACGTAGAACTGGGCCTCGATGGCGAGCGTCCAGGTGTGGGCCAGCACGCCCATGGGCTCGTCGTTGATCCGGGCCCAGTTGCTCATCCACAGCGTGGTGAACAGGGCCTCACGGGTCTCGTCGTAGCCGCGCCAGGCCGCCCAGATGAGGACGAGGGGCAAGAACGCGACCAGGCCGGGCAGCAGGCGCACGACTCTGCGCCGGTAGAACTCCGAGGTGCGGACGTTGCCCGTGGCGTCCCACTCGCGCATGAGCAGGGCGGTGATGAGGAACCCCGAAAGGGCGAAGAAGGCGCACACCCCGAGGGCGCCGTACGCGCGCGGGCCGTCCCCGGTCGGGAGGTGGTGGTAGAGCACGGCGACCACTGCGAGGCCGCGCAGGCCGGACAGTGCGCTGACGTTGCCGAAACGGCGCCTGGTCGGGTGCGTCTCGCCGCGGCTCTCCCTGGTGTCGGTGTCGCTCACCGCGCCGACCTCGCCCTCGTGGAGCGGTCCCCAGAACTAGGGTGACGTCCCCTCCCATGGAACACGTTCCCGTCCCGTTCAACCGACCCACGACCAGCGCCCGCTCGATGGAGAACGTGGCGGAGGCGCTCGCCGCCCACCACCTCGCGGGGGACGGCCCCTTCACCGCGACCTGCGCCGAGCTCCTCGAAAAGCACATGGACGGCGCCCGAGTGCTGCTCACCCCGTCGTGCACCCACGCGCTCGAGATGACGGCCCTCCTGCTCGAGGTCGGTCCGGGGGACGAGATCCTGATGCCCTCGTTCACCTTTGTCTCGACGGCCAACGCCTTCGTGCTGCGAGGGGCCACACCCGTGTTCGTCGACATCGACGAGCGCACCGGCAACCTCGACCCGGACGATCTCGAGCGTCGCATCACCCCGGCCAGCCGGGCGGTGGTGGTGGTGCACTACGCCGGGATCTCGTGCGACATGGATCGCATCGGAGCGCTGGCCGACGCCCACGGCCTCACGGTCATCGAGGACAACGCTCACGGGCTGTTCGGAACGTGGCGCGACCGGCCCCTGGGGACCCTGAGCGCCATGGCCACGTTGAGCTTCCACGAGACCAAGAACGTCACCTGCGGGGAGGGCGGGGCGCTGGTGCTCAACGATCCGGCACTGGTCGAGCGGGCCGAGATCATCCGGGAGAAGGGTACCAACCGCAGCCAGTTCGTCCGCGGCGAGGTGAACCGCTACGCGTGGATGGACGTCGGGTCCAGCTACCTGCTCTCCGACGTGCTCGCCGCAGTGCTCGCCGCTCAGCTCGAAGAGGCCGAGGCCATCCAGGCGGCCCGCAAGCAGGTGTGGGATCGGTACCGCGAGGAGTTGGCAGGATGGGCGGCGGCGCATGGATGTGGGCTCCCGGTCGTGCCGGCAGGGGCGGGGCCGGCGTGGCACTCGTTCCACGTGCTCCTACCCGATCGAGCAGCCCGCGATCGCCTCATCGAGCACCTGCGCTCCCGGGGCGTGGGGGCGCCGTTCCACTATCTGCCGCTGCACCTGTCGGCGATGGGGCGGCGCTACGGCGGCACCGAAGGCGACTGCCCCGTGACCGAGTCCTTCAGCGGCCGCCTGTCGCGTCTGCCGTTGCGCCACTCGCTCACCGAGGCGGAGGTGGACGCCGTGGTGGCGGGCGTGGAGTCGTTCCGGCCTTGAGCGGCCCTGAGCGGCCCTGACAGCCCTGAGCGGCCCTGAGGAGGGCTGAGGGGCCCGACAAGCGTCAGGCGGCCGCGGGCGTCCGGAGGTGAGCGGCCCGCGCCCGCGACACGATCTCGAGGCCATCGAGACCGGGCAGGCGCTGGATGCGGCGATCGATGCGGTCCGCGACCTTGGCGCCGTCCTCGCCGCCGAAGAGATGGCGCACCATGAAGCTGACGTCGGTGGCCGGGGCGACGCCCGAGCCCACCGGTCCCCAGTAGCGACGCAGGGCGAAGCGGGTGAGCCCCTGTGCCCGACGGTTGCCGGCGAGCCGGCGCTCGGCTTCGGAGGCGTAGAAGTCGACGTGACGGCCTTCCTGGCGCATCAGACGCTTCATCAGTGCGGTCAGCACGGGGTGGGACTCGAGGCTCGACAGTCGCCCGTAGGCGGCCTGGGCGGTCCACTCGTTCACCGCGCCCCACATCATGTGGATGGCGGTGAAGTCCCGCATGGCCCAGGAGCCGACCATCGAGGCGAGCGTCCCGACGTTCTGGCGGGCACCGCCGAGGCGCCGGCGGAGCGGTTCGACGCGCCCCATTCCGGACGGTCGGCCGTGAGCGTCGAGCACGGCGGCAAGCGCCTCACCGTGGTACAGCTCCTCGAGGTTCCAGATGGTGAGGAACGTCGTGACCCGGTGGTCGTCGTGGGCTCGGGTCACGAGGAGGTCCCGCAGGTAGCACACCGTGTGGAACTCGATGTCGTGCATGTACTGGAGGCACCGCAGACCGGCGTCGGAGACCGGGCGATCCCGGAACACCGAGAGGTCCAGGTCGTCCCAGGTCACGCGGCCGGAGTGGGCCTGGTAAGCGTCGATGTCGAAGCGCATACCTCCTCTTCGTAGCCGATGCGGCCCCGGATCACCCGCCGTTCACGGGAAGGGCGTCCGGTCCCGTTCAGCGGCCCAGGTGGTCGGCCAGGGAGTGGGCCAGGGCGAGCATCAAGGGGCCCGCCGGCGGGGTGGGCTGGGCCTCGATGGACTCGAGCGTGGCCACCAGCACCGTGCCTCCCGGGCGGGGGTGGACACTGACGGTGAACCAGCACGTCGGGCCTTCCGGCGGTCGCACGGTCAGCTGGACGAGGCCGACCGAGCGGTCGACGTAACTCACGTCCCCGAGCTCGTCGGCGACCTCGAGCAGCGCGGGCACCACGGCGCCGACGTCCACGCCGACCCACACCGCTTCGTCGGTGATGACCTCGATGGTGCCGACGGCCGGGCTCTCTGCGGGTCGGGGGTCGTCACCGCCGCCAGGGCGGGTGGCCGCTGGGGAAACGGGAAGATCCCGCAGCAGCCGGTAGGCGGCGATGATGGTCGCGGTCCGTTCGCCGGCGCCGATCGGGTGCTCGGTGGTGTCGGGGTGGTGGGCGCGGACCTGGGCGAGGAAGGCAGACCGGAGCACCCGCGGCGACGCGTCGGCCTGCACGCCCAACACCGAACGGGCCTCGTCGGGTGTCACCTGGGTACCGTGCCTCTGTGGACCCCATCGTCGCCACACCTCGCCCGCTGGTCCTGCTCTCGCGCGGCCTCATCCGCCACTGCCCGATCTGCGGGAGCGGGCACCTGTTCCGTCGCTGGTTCGTCATCCGCGAACGGTGTCCCCGGTGCGCGTTCAAGTTCGAGCGGGTGGAGGGTCACTGGATCGGCGCCATCGCCATCAACACCATCGCGGCGTTCGGTCTCATGTTGGCGTCCATCGTGGTCGGGGCCTTCCTCACCTACCCGGACGTGCCCTTCGCCCCGCTGGTCACCGTCGCGGTGAGCATCGCCGTGCTCGTGCCGCTGCTGTTCCTGCCCTCCTCGCGCACGCTGTGGACCGCCATCGATCTCTGGATGACCCCCGCCGACCCGCTGGAGTTCGTGCGCGACCCCGACCGCTCGACCTGAGAGCCGGGCCCGCCCGCTCACGTGTGGCAGTGGCCGGCGCTGGGAGGCAGATCGAGGGCCGGGTTGCGATCGAAGAAGCCCACCGGGACGAGGCTGAAGCCGGTGCGCTCCACCGGCATCACCGGCCAGTCCTCGGGCCGGGGCACGTGGGTGACGCCGAACGTGCACCAGAGCACGACGTCGGTGTCGGCCACGGGCCGGTCCGCGGCCGTCCACTCCGGGAGCCCGCCGCCGGTGCTCTGGTTGGCGTACGGTCCGGCGGCCCGGAGCTCGCCCTCGTCGAAGGGCGTGACCCAGAGGTGGCGGGTGGCGAAGCCCGCCCGCCGACGCACCGAGGCGTCCTCCCCGGCGAGCAGGGTGGGCCACGCACCGGGGAGCAGCTTGTAGGCGACGGGGCGTCCGAGGCGGTTGCGGACCGACGGGTTGACGATGCGCCAGGTCCGGCTGCGCGTCGGGTCGACGAGGCGCTGAGCCCCCAGCTCGGTCTCGAGCAGCGTCTCGACGGTGGTCATGGCGTTGCTGCGGGGGTTGTCGGGGCCGGCGGGCAGCGCTTCGACGTCGACCTCGTAGACCGAATTGCCGGGGCCGTCCACGCACATGTCGAGGCGCACGTTGAACAGGTGCTGGTGCAGGGGAGCGGCCAGCTCCGGGGCGATCATGACCGACTGGAGCGGGGGGTGGTCGTCGGCCACGGCCATGGTCTGCATGATCCCGGTGAGCTTCACCTCGAGCTCGATGGTCCCGTCGAGGTACAGGTACCAGTAGAAGGCGTACTCGTAGTTGCCGACCGTGTAGATCGAGCTGATCACGAAGCGCCGGTTGCGGCGCACCTCGGTGGTTCCGCTGTGGAGGTCCTGGTGCTTCCAGAGGATGCCGAAGTCCTCCTCGTGGAGGCAGATGGCCTGGGCGACGGTGGAGGCGCCGCCCCGCTCGGTGGCCATCACCGCGTCGAGGTAGACGATCTCGCCGAGGCAGTCGCAGCCCAGCGCCAGTGAGTTCACGAAGCGGCCCATGCCCCACTCGCCCGCGTCGAACGCGTTCTTCCAGTCGTGGGTGGGGGCCGTGGTGCCGTAGGGGACGACCATCTCGCTCAGGGCGGCGCGGTGGAGGATGGGGCGGACCCGCTCGCCGTCATCCCAGCCGACCTGGTGGAGGACGAGGCCCTCGATCGGATCCATGGAGACCCGCAGGCGCCAGTTCTCCCAGCTCAACAGGTTGCCCTCGACGGTGAAGCTGGGCCCGTCAGGCTGCACGATCTCGAGAGGCCGCAGCGTGGTGCGGGCCGGCCCCGCCCGCTCGATGTCGTAGTTCGCGCACTCGGCGGGGATCGGCACGACACCGTGGTCGAGGATCTCGACGACCCGGCGGCCGGCGAGGTCGACCACGGCGACGAGCCCCTCGATGGGATGCGCGTAGCCGTTGTCGGTCGGGTCGTGGCGCACGTAGGCGACCACCCGGGTGAGGCGGGTGCCCTCCTCGAAGGCGTCGCCGAACGATCCTGCGGGCCACGGGTCGACCTGCACGGTGGACAGGTCGGTGATGCCCCGCCGGGCCAGGGCCTCACGCCAGGCCTCGGACTCGTGGAGCACGCCCATCGCATCGACGATCTCGGTGAACAACAGCGCCGGCCGGGCGCCCGGCACGACCCGCCAGGAGCGCATCTCGTCGGCGGTGACCGACACCACGGCCTCGGCCAGGGCGTCGGGCCCTTCGACGACGACACACCGGACCTCTCTATCCACCGGGTCTCCCGGCCGATAGGTGCCGACCACCGCTTTGTCCGGCTCACGGAGGGTGATGGTGGCGAACAGCACGTCTTCGGTCGATCGCTCGCGGCGCACGATGGACGCGGCGCGCTCGATCTCGGCCGCGGTGAGGGCGTCGAGGGGGTGCATGGGAAAAGCCTCCCACGTCCAGGAGACCCTCCCGCGACGATCGCGGGCCCGCGAGTGGGTCGCCGCCGCGGTCTGCCTCGTCGTGCCCGTCGTGCTGGCGGCCGGCCCGGCGTGGGGCGAGGCGTCAACGGCCATGGACCGGTCCTCGGCGCCGGCCGTCTCCGCCGCGAGCGCCGAGGGAGACGTCTCTTGTCCTGGCGACCTCGACGGTGTCCCGCTGTCGCTGGACCAGGAGTTCGCGGGGACCCCGCGTGCGCTGGCCAACGACGAGGGCGTCCTGGTCCGCTACACGCTGCTGTGCCCCTACGAGCGGGCCGACGGCCGTGCGGTGGCCGACCTCACCCTCTCCTGGAGCCGCTACGACGCCGAGGACCTCAACTGCGAGACGCTCGAGCTCACCTCGGAGCCCGCCGGGGACGGGCGCATCCAAGGTGCCCTCGACCACCCGAGCCTCAGCGCGCGCGTCACCTACGGCGCGGCATCCGAGGAGGTGCTGCCTGCGGTCGAGGACGGGGCGGCCGAGCTCCTGACGCGGGTGCCCGAGGACGCCGCGCCCTGTGCCGGGGGAGCGTCCGCCGGCGTCGACGCCAGCATCGCGGTGCCCGAGGCATCCTCGTCCTCGGGCGTCCCGATCGCGCTGGCCGTCGTCCTGCTCGGGGGCACCGCGCTCGTGGTGCTCGTCGTCGGCCTGCTGCTGCGACGGGGTAAGCAGCGCCGGCAGCGGGCCGCGGCCGCCGCTGCGTCCGACCCCGGGGTGAGCCAGCTCGCCGCCGCGCTCCGCGCGCAGCGAGCCGGCGGGCCGGCCGTGGTGGAGGACGCCGCGATGCCGGCGGGCGCCGCCGCGGCGGTGTCCACCCCGCCGGTGCCGTCTGGACCACCCCCGGATCCAGGGCCAGGCGCGCCAGGGACTCCGGCCGGGGCCGACGAGCGTCGACACGCCGCGGAGGTGCTCCGCCTCGCCGAGGGTCGCCGGCTCGCGCTCGAGGCCAGACTCGGAGTCGCGCGTGCCGATCTCGCGACGCACCGCGCCCACGCGGACGCCGTCCGGCGCCTCGTGGCTTCGGTGGTGGCCGAGCGCGAGCACCCGGAGTACCTCGCGTCCTTCGCCGGCCTCATGGCCCTCGCCGGGGCGGCCACCAACCTGGTCAGCACCAGCGCCCGCCGCGCCGCGTCCCTGGTGGACGACGACACCGTGGGCGATCGTGCCCTTGCGCTCGATGCGCTGCACCTGGACGTGATCGCCGCCGCCGAGTCCGGCCTCGACGACTCGCGCTTCTGGCTCTGGCAGGACCGCCGCCTCGCGGTGGTCGAGGCGTTGACCGTGCTCGAGCGCATCGCTCCCCGGCTGGTGAGCGTCCAGATCCGGCTCTCCCGACAGGTCGCCGACCTCGGCCGGGCCCTGGAGATGGCCCGCCATGACGCCGAGTGGGCGCGCGCGACCCTCGGCGCGCTCGGTCCGCCCGCCCCCGACCTCTCCGCCACCCCGACTCCCGATCCGCAACCGCCGGGTCCGTGACCCGCAGGAGGATGGACCTGACATGAGTGCGACGATCGACGACCTGCAGCGATGGTGTGCCCTCGCGGGCTTCGGCAGCCGGGTGGTGCAGGCCGGGCCACCGTTCCGGCTGCTCGTCAGCCTCGAGGACGACGGTGGCCTGCTCACCATCACCGTCGACGGCCCGATGGGCCCCGAGGATCCGCTGCGCCTCCGCTACCGCTTCGACGTGGCCGGCGCCATGGACCCGACGCGGTTGGCCCGCCTCCTGGACGCCGCGGTGATGCAGCGCTCCGCGATGGTGGATGCGCGTCCGGCAGGGCCCGACGAGGTCGACATGGTGGTGGCGTTGTACCCGGATGGCGTGAGCCGTCACGGGTTCATGACCGGGGTGTTCGAGTGCCAGAAGCTCCGCCGGATCGTCCGGGGCGAGGTCGACGGCGCCCTCGCCAGCGAGGCGGCGTTGGCCTCGCTGCTCGCTCTCGCCGATGCGTCCGACGGGCTCAGCGACGCGATCGAGGCGGCACTCCCGACGGGGCCCTGAGGGCACGCAGGGCGGGAAGGCCGGTCAGGACAGGAAGGTCAGGACAGGAAGGCGGCGAGCGCCGCGGCGAAGCGAGGGGGGTCCTCGGCCCCGCTGAGCTCGCGGGCCGAGTGCATCGCCAGCTGCGCCACGCCCACGTCGACCGTGGCCACGCCGAGCGCCGCCGCGGTGAGGGGGCCGATGGTCGACCCGCAGGGAAGGTCGGACCGGTTCACGTACTCCTGCACCGGCACCCCGGCCCGTTCGCAGGCGAGGCGGAACTCGGCGGCGCCGACCGCGTCGGTCGCATAGCGCTGGTTCACGTTGGTCTTGATCACCGGACCCCCGTTGAGAGCGACGTGGTGGTCGGGCTCGTAGCGCTCCACGTAGTTGGGGTGCACGGCGTGGGCCATGTCCGCGGAGGCGCACCGCGACGCGGCGAGGGCCCGTCGCAGCTCCACCGTGCCGCCGCCCCGCGAGGCCACGATGCGCTCGAGGATGGCCGGGAGCAGCGCGCCGCCGGCGCCACGCTCTGTCGTGCTTCCCACCTCCTCGTGGTCGAAGAGGCACAGCACCGCGGTCCGTGCGCCGGCCAGGTCGTCGGCGGCGACCGCCGCGTCGAGCAGGGCATGGGTGGCGGCCCAGCAGGAGCAGAGGTTGTCGAGGCGCGGGGCGCTGACGAGCTCGTCATCCACGCCGAGGAGGGTCGACGGCGTGAGGTCGTGCGCCATCGCGTCCCAGGCGATCACCTCGCCCGGGTCGGCCCCGATCGACTCCGCCACGAGGGTGCGGAATCCGCCCTCCACCGGGGTGCCGAGCCCCCACACGGGGGTGAGGTGGGCCTGGCGGTTGAGCTGGAGGCCCCGCTGGTCGATCTCACGGTCGAGGTGGATGGCGAGCTGGGGCACCCGCAGGAGCGGTCGGTCGATGCGCAGCAGACGGGTGGTGACGCCGCCGTCGTCGGCGCGTACGGCGACGCGACCGGACACCCCGAGGTCGCGATCGAGCCACGAGTTGAGGAGCGCACCGCCGTAGACCTCGACGCCGAGCTGGCGATAGCCCACCCGGCCCGTGTCGGGTCGGGGCTTGATGCGCAGGTTGGGGCTGTCGGTGTGGGCCCCGATGAGCCGGAACGGCAGGTCCGGACGATCGGCGCCGCCCGTCCACGCCACGATGGCGCCGGCCCGACGGACGAAGCGGTCCCGACCGTCGTCCTCCGGCCAATCCGCGGTGTCCAGCAACTCGACGAAGCCGGCCGCGAGGAGTCGCTCCGCCACGACCTCCACCGCGTGGAACGGGGAAGGCGCCGCATCGATGAACGACAGCAGGTCGGCAGTGGTGGCGGAGAGGGGGGTCATGGCTCCAGGTCGGTGCAGTCGCGGAGGGCGGCCCACGAGGTCGAGGCCGACTCGGCCTCGGCGCCCGTGAGGGGGCGGGGCCGGCCACCGACGATGGTCGCGGGCTCCCAGGTGTAGTCGTCGATGCGGCGGCCCGTGGCCGTCACGTGCAGGACCCCGGTCTCGGCCCCCGGGCCACCAGAGGTGTAGAAGGCGAAGTTGCCCAAGCCGTAGGCGACGAGGGCCTCGCCCCGTCGCCCGGCACCGAGGAGTCGGTGGGCGTGGCTGCCGACGACGATGTCGGCGCCCGCATCGATCAGCGCCTGGGCGAGGTCGGGCTGGGTGGCGTTGGGGCAGGTGGTGCCCTCGGTGCCCCAGTGCAGGAAGACGACCACGGTGTCCGACTGTGGCCGGGCGGCCGCGACGGCACCGACGAGGCGGTCGCGCTCCTTCGCCGACGCCAGGCCCGGCTGGCCGTCCGTGGCGGTCCAGCGGCCGATGAGGTTGCCGTCGAGGACGTCGGTCGCGCCGAAGATGGCGATGCGCTGCCCGTTGACCACCTGCTGGTGGGAGGCATAGGCCTCGGTGGCGTCCACGCCGATGCCCACCACCGGGAGGCCGCTGGCGTCGCGGGCGGCGAGCGAGTCGGCGAATCCCTCCGGGCCGTAGTCCATGCCATGGTTGTTGGCCATCGTCACCACGTCGACTCCGGCAGCTCGGAGGGCGTCGAACGCGGTCGCCGGGGCGCGGAAGGTGTAGGTCTTCGGCTCGGGCGTGCCGCCGTCGGTGATGGCGGTCTCGAGGTTGACCATGGCGATGTCGGCCTGGGCGAGGGACGGGGCGATGTCGGCGAGCACGGTGCCCGGGTCGGCCTCGAGGGCGGACCGGAGCTCGCCCTCGAAGTGCACGTCGCCACCGAACGCGAAGGTGACCGGGCCCTTCACCACGGGGACCTCGCTGACCGAACGTGCGGTCGCGGCGGTGGTGGTGGTCGGCCTGACCCCAGCCTCTTCGGGACCGGTCGGCAGTCGGGCGATCTCGGTCGTGCTGCACGCGGCGAGCGCGACGACGGCCAGCAGGATCAGCGTCGGCCGAGCCACGCCCGTCAGCTGCCGTCGACCCGCTCGAGGGCGCCGACCTGGAGCAGGTGGTGGAGGGCGCTGAACACGGTGAACGCGCTGTGGCCGACGGCGGTGATGATCTCGGCGACCGTGGCGCGCCCGTCGACGGCAGCGAGCACCTGCCACTCGATCGCGCTCACGGTGAGCTCGGTGGTGCCTTCGGGAAGGCGGGGGACCACCCGGGTCACCACCTCGGTGGAGGGGATCACCCGGGCGAGGGCCCGGAACTCGGCGAGCCGCGCGCCGGCGGCGTCGAGGACGTCGTCGACGGGAAAGGCGAACTGTGTGCCGATCTGGTGCACCTCGCCGGGACCGAACCGGTAGTGGTTGGCGTTGGGGACGAGCAGCTCGAACAACGTGTTGACGGTGTGGTCGTGCAGGGCCCGCCGCAGACCCTCGGGCGTCGCCTCGCCCGTCTGGAGCAGCGCGTCGATCAGGTGGCCGCCCTGTCGGCTGGCCTCGATCGAGCGGTCCCACTGCGCCTCGGACACGACGCCGGTGGCGACGAAGACCTGGCGCAGGGACGGCCCGGTCTCGGCGTGGGCGAGGTAGATGCCGCCGTCGCGGAGGCACACGATGCTCGCGTAGCTGCCCGAGAGGTGCAGGATGCCGGTCTCTCGGGCCTGCGCGAGGCCACGGAGCACGTCGGCGAGCGGGCGCTCGGCGAGCGAGCCGGCGACGGGACCGCTCGGCTGCGAGGGTTCCTCCACGGGCACGGGGGCACCGTACCGCTCTCGGGGCGGCCCCATGGGCATCACGGAGGCCGAGGGCTCGCGCCTGTGCATGGCTCAACTCCGCGCGGCCCGATCCGATGGATCACCAGTCCAGGAGCCGTCCGCACCGCACGGGCCTCCGGGATCACGGTTGCCAGCCGTTCGACGACACAGGGGCCCGCAGATGCTCAGAAACATGAAGGTCGGGACCAAGATCTTGACCGTCCTCGTGGCGCCGCTGCTGGTCCTCGGGGTGCTGGCGGGCCTCGGGGTGCAGGAGCGACTCGCCGACGCCGACTCGGCCCAGGACGTCGAGCAGTTCACGGAGGTGGCGGCGGCGGACTCCGCCACCGTCCACGAGCTCCAGCTCGAGCGCATGTTGACCGCGGAGTTCCTCGGCAGCGGTGGCCAGCTCGGCGGTGAGGACCTCGCCCGTCAGCGCGAAGCCACCGACGAGGCCGTCAGCGGCCTCGAGCCCCAGTTGCGGGGCATCGACTTCGCCTCGGCCTCCTCCGGGATGGGCGAGGTGGTCGCGTCGGTGCAGAACCGCCTCAACGGCCTCGACGACCTCCGCGCCGAGGTCGACGCGGCGGCGTTGAGCACCCAGGCGGCCATGGAGGGCTACGGCCGGACGACCGACAGCCTGCTCGCGCTGAACGGCGAGATCGGCGCCAGCATCGCGGTGCCGGAGCTCGCGCAGTCCTTCAACGACTACGCCGCACTGGCCAAGGCCAAGGAAGCCAGTGCCGTCGTCGTGGCCGACCTCACCGGGGTCCTGGCCGCCGGCGCCTTCAGCGAGGGGGACCTCGACGCCGCCGTCACCGCCGCCAACGAGGAGCAGGCCCACCTCGATCGGTTCAACGAGACCCAGAACGGCGGCTTCCGGACCCGGCTCGCGAACGAGCTGGCGTCGCCGGAGGTGCAGGCCTCGCAGGACCTCCAGGCCGAGATCATCGCCGCCGGCAGCCTCGGCGGCAGTGGTGACCCGGACGTGCTCGTGGAGGACTGGATCGCGGCAGGGACCGCCCGCCTCGACGCCTACCAGAGCGTCGAGGACGCGATCCTCGGCAATGTCACCGACGAGGCCTCCGCCCAGGCCTTCGCCGCCGAGAAGGCCGTCCGGCTGTACCTCGCCGGCGCCGCCGCCGCCACCCTGGTCGCCCTGCTGCTCGCCTCGATCGTGGCCCGGGCCACCACCCGGCCCCTGCGGAAGCTGACGAAGGCGGCCAACGTGCTGTCGTCCGAGCGCATCCCCCGCCTGGTCGAGGACCTGCGTTCCCCCGAAGGCATGGCCGAGCAGGCACCCATCACGGTCGAGCCCATCGAGGTCCGGTCCCGGGACGAGATCGGCCAGCTCGCCGAGGCCTTCAACGCCATCCAGAACGTGACCGTGGAGGTGGCCGAGGAGCAGGCCGCCCTCCTGCGCAAGGGGATCGGCGACATCTTCGTGAACCTCGCCCGTCGCAACCAGTCGCTGCTCGACCGCCAGATCGAGTTCATCGACGAGCTCGAGGCCAACGAGGAGGACCCCGAGCAGCTCGAGCACCTCTTCAAGCTCGACCACCTGGCCACCCGCATGCGCCGCAACGCCGAGAGCCTGCTCGTGCTCGCCGGCGCCGAGCCGCCCCGACGGCGGGCGCGCCCGGTGGCGCTCGCCGACGTCGTGCGTGTGGCCATCGGCGAGGTCGAGGACTTCACCCGGGTGAACCTGCTCGCCCTCGACGAGGTGACCGTCGGAGGCAACGTCGCCGTCGACCTGGCGCACCTCCTCTCCGAGCTGATGGAGAACGCCACCCAGTTCTCGCCGCCGGAGACCCACGTCGAGGTGGTCGGTCAGCGCACGACCGACCGTGGGTACCTGATCACCGTCTCCGACCAGGGGATCGGCATGAGCGCCGAGCAGCTGGCCGAGGCCAACTCGATGCTGGCCCACCCACCGCTCGTGGGCCTGGCGCTGTCCCGCTCCCTCGGGTTCATCGTCATCGGGCGGTTGGCCGCCCGCTTCGGCATCGGCGTCCGTCTGGTGTCGTCACCGGCCGGCGGAATCAGCGCCATGGTGGTGCTCCCTCCCGCGCTCGTGGCCGACGAGGGCATGCCTGCGGTCGACTCGCCCGTCAACGTGGCGCCGCCCCCGCCGCCCCCGGCCCCGCCCGCCGCGGCCGCCCCGGACGAGGTCACGGCCCCCGTCCCCGCGGCACCGATGCACGGCGGCCCTCGGGCGACCGCGGACGCCTCGCCCCTCGGCGCGCTCTTCGCCGAGGCCGACGGCCACGACGGGCGTGCCCCCTTGCCGGACCTGGCGCCCACGGCGGGACCGGTCACGCCGGTCGGGGAGTCGGCCACCTTCGCGCCACCACCTCCGCCGGCCCCGGCCGCCGGCTTCGCGGAGCCGCCCGCGTCCACCTTCGCCCCGCCGCCGGTGGAGCCGACGGCGGCGGCGCCCGCGCCTCCGCCGCCCCCGCCGTCCGGTGATGTCCCCGGCGTCGACCAGGACTTCTGGGCGCCGTCGGACGACCAGCCGGTGGGCTTCCCCGAGCTGACCCAGGACGATGTCCCGACGGGCGGCGACCACTTCGGGCCGCTCTCTGGCCCCGGCCCCCTCGAGCCGCTGGAGCCCCCGGACGTGCCGCTGTTCACGCCGCCGTCGGCGTCGCCGTCGCCGTCGGCGTCCCCGAGCAGCCTCCACGAGGCCCTGCCCGAGGGTGAGGCGTTCGAGGAGGGGCTCGCGTCGCTCGTGGGCTCGGGACCCTCGACGCCGACCGGGTGGCCCGAGGCCCCCGTGGCCCAGGCGCCGCCCCCGCCACCTTCGCCGCCCCCGCCACCTTCGCCGCCCCCGCCGCCGCCGCCCCCGCCGGCCGCCGTCCCCCCGGTCGAGGCCCCGGCGCCGCTCACCCCCCGCCCGGTCGACACCCCGGCCCCGGGACCGACCACCACACCGCGGCGGGTGCCGACCCCGCCGGCGTCCGGCCAGCGCCTGACCTCTGCCGGGCTCGTCCAGCGCTCGGCGAAGCAGCCCGGTGGAGGCGCGCCGCGCCAGGCCCCCGACGGCCGGCGGGCGGTCTCGGCGTCCCAGCGTTCACCCGAAGAGGTCCAAGCGATGTTGTCCCGCTACCGCAGCGGGCTCCAGCAGGGCCGTCAGCCATCGTCCACTGATCACCCCGAGGAGCGGTCATGAACGGCCTCAGCACCGAAGCCCAGAACCTGAACTGGCTCATCAGCAACTTCGTGGAGCGGGTCCCCGGGGTCCACGAGGCCGTGGTGGTGTCCTCCGACGGCATGCCCATGGCGCTGTCGGGCGGGCTCGACCGTGACGCCGCCGATCGGTTCGCGGCCGTCGCCTCCGGGCTCATCGGCCTGGCCTACGGCGCCGCCGGGCGTTTCGGCGGCGGTGCCGTCAACGAGGTGATCGTCGAGATGGAGAACGCCTTCCTGTTCGTCACCGGCATCAGCGACGGCTCGAGCCTCGCCGTGGTGGCGTCCTCCGCCTGTGACGTCGGGCTCGTCGGCTACGAGATGGCGGTCATGGTCGAGAAGGCCGGCACGGTGCTCACGCCCGAGCTGCGCGCGGAGCTGCAGGGCGCCCTGCCGCGATGACCACGGCGGACGAGCCGCAGGAGGGACTCGGGGCTCGGCTCCGTCCCTACGCGCTGACCGGCGGCCGTACGCGCCCGGTGGCGGACCTGCCGCTCGAGACGCTCATCCGCACCACACCGCAGGGCCAGTCCGCGGTGCCCCGTCTGGTGCTCGAGCACAAGGCCATCGCGACGATGTGCTCGGCACCGCTCTCGGTGGCCGAGATCTCCGCCCACCTCAAGGTGCCGCTCGGCGTCGTGCGGGTGCTCGTGGGCGACATGGCCGCGCAGGGTCTCCTGGCCACCAACCAGCCGCAGATCAACTCCAACGACCGACCGGACATCAAGCTCCTGGAAAGGGTGCTCAATGGGCTTCAGGCACTCTGAGACGGCCGACCCGACGGCGGGCACCACGGCCACCGTCCCGCTCCCCGTCAAGATCGTGATCGCGGGCGGCTTCGCGGTGGGCAAGACCACCCTCGTCGGCTCGATCAGCGAGATCGAGCCGCTCACCACCGAGGCGGCCATGACCAAGGTGAGCCTGGGCGTCGACGACGTCGGAGGCGCCGAAGGCAAGAAGTCGACCACGGTGGCCATGGACTTCGGCCGGGTCACCCTCGGTGAGGACCTCATCCTCTACCTGTTCGGCACGCCGGGCCAGGACCGCTTCCGCTTCATGTGGGACGACCTGGTGCGCGGCGCCATCGGGGCCATCGTGCTGGTCGACACCAACCGCCTGGCCGACTGCTTTCCCGCGGTGGACTACTTCGAGTCCATGGACGTCCCCTTCATCGTGGCCGTCAACTGCTTCCACGGGATGCTCGCCCACAACGTGAACGACGTGCGCGAGGCGCTGGCGGTGTCCCCGGACGTGCCCCTCATCCTCTGCGACGCCCGCGACCGTGAGTCCACCAAGGCGGCCCTCCTCGAGCTGGTCCAGCACGCCATGCTCAAAGCGGTGTAGCCACCCCCACCCTTGACACCACGCTCGTCGCGCGTCCGCCCGGCGGGTCCTGTCACCCGTCCGGTATCCGAAACGACGGAAAGGCGTGTCGTTTCGGACCCTCCGGACGGGCGCCACCTGCCGGGCTACCCGGTGCCGCGTGCTGCCGCCCTACGCATCGGGACGGCGGACGGCCTGGCGGCCGCCCGCCGTCGGTAGCCTCCACTCCTCGTGGAGCTTCCGGTGGTGGACATCGTGTTGGTCCACTGGAACCAGGCGGATCGGTGCCTCACGGCGGTCGAGCGGTATGCGGGGCAGGACGTCCCGGTCCGGCTCACGGTGGTGGACAACGACTCCCGGCCAGAGGAGATCGCGCTGCTTCGTGAGGGTCTCGCTCGTCGAGCAGGGGAGTTCGATCGGGCGCCGATGCTCTTGGAGCAGCGTTCGAACCTGGGGTGGGGGCCCGGGTTGAACGTGGGCCTGCGGCGCTGGTTGGACGATCCCGAGGGCAGTGAGTGGTGCGGCGTGGCGCCCCATGACGCGCTGGTGGCCGACGGCTGCCTCCGCCGGATCGTCGAGGAAGGCGCTCGTCGGCCCGAGTCCGGGCTCATCAGCGCCGACGTGGGCGACGGCATGACGACCGTCATCGATCGCGCCTTCGGGCCGGTCATCGTCCCCGCCCGGGTCGCGAGCGGGTGGGAGCCGATGGACTACCCACACGGGACGCTGTTCCTCGCCCGCCGGGCCTGCCTGGACGAGATCGGCCTGTTCGACGAGCGCTACTTCGCCTACTGCGAGGAAGCCGACCTGGGGGAGCGGGCCCGGCGGGCGGGCTGGGAGGTCGGCATCGTGCGGGGGGCCGACGTGCGCAACCCGGTGACGTCGGGTCGCATCGCCCTCGTGGACTACCTCGAGGAGCGCAACACCCTCCTGCTGGTGCGGGACAACTTCGGCCGGTGGCCGGCGTTCGTCCGGCTGTCGCTCGGTCTGTGGATGGTGGCGCGCGGCTGGCGGCGGCCAGATCGACGTCGTGACATCTACGACGCGCGGGCACGGCTCCGGGCCATGGCCGACCACCTCCGCGGGCGCTACGGACCCCCGCCGGACGACCTGCGCTGACCCCGAATGGGGAGAGGACCGACGGTAGGCTGGCCCGTGCCCGGCGGCGCGGCGTTGACGTGGGTCAGCGCCGGCCGGGCCCCCCTCCGATCTCCTCGATGACCGACTCCGACCGCGAGCCCTCCGACGACGCGCCCCCGGTCACGACCGCGCCCGCGGATGGCGAACCGGACGCGGGAGGCGAGGCCGAGATGGACGGCGTCGACGAGATCACGGTCGCCGCCGCCACCCTGTTCGACCAGGACGCGTGGGAGCCCGTGGTCGAGGCGCCGGTGCCCCGGGACGAGGACGAGGAGGCCCCCGTGCTGGTGGCCGCGGCGGTCTCGGTCGACGGCCCCACGCTGTTCGACCAGGACGCCACGCCGCACGGCCGCGAGGTCGTGGCCATCGCCGACCGGGAGGACCCCGACCTCGACGACCCCGCGCTCCAGCCCCAGGCCGATCTGGCCCACGTGGCGACCGCCGGGGCCACGGTCGCCGCGGCCCCGAAGGTGCACATCCGCTACGAGCCGGCCCTCGACGGCCTGCGCGGCCTCGCGGTGCTCGGTGTGCTGTTCTTCCACGGCCAGTTCGCCTGGGCGCGCGGCGGCTTCCTCGGGGTGTCCACCTTCTTCACGCTGTCCGGCTTCCTGATCACCACCCTGCTGGTCACCGAGCACCACGGTCGGGGCACGATCAGCCTCCGCAACTTCTGGACCCGCCGGTTCCGCCGTCTCATGCCGGCCTCGGTCGTGGTGCTGGCGGGCATCTCGGTCCTGTTCGGTCTCTTCGTGGCCGACGCCGCCCAGCTCAACGACCTGCGCGGCGACGTGCTGGCCGCCCTCTTCTACGTCGCCAACTGGCACTTCATCGTCGCCGACCAGTCGTACGCCGACCTGTTCACCGCGCCCTCCCCGGTCCAGCACTTCTGGTCGCTGGCCATCGAGGAGCAGTTCTACGTCGTGTACCCGTTGCTGGTGTTCGGGGTGCTCAAGGTGGCCAAGGGTGCCCGCCGGGTGCTCTTCGCGGTACTGCTGGGCCTCACCGTGGCCTCGCTGGCGTGGATGCTGCACCTGTACGAGCCCGGCCTCGACACGGCCCGCGTCTACTACTCGACCTTCACCCGGGCCGCGGAGCTGCTCATCGGAGGCCTGCTGGCGCTCGTCCTCGTCGGTCGGGGACCACTCCGTCGCCCAGGAGCGGTGCTCGCCGCCGGCGCCGCGGGGGTCCTCGCCCTCGGGGCGACCGTCTGGTGCTGGCTCAACATCGATCAGAGCGACGGCGTGCTCTACCAGGGCGGCCTGGTCGTGTACGCCGGCTTCTCCGCCCTGCTCATCCTCGCCGCCCTCCAGGTGGCCGGACCCGTGCAGGCCATCTTCTCCAAGTCGGGGATCGTGGCCCTGGGCAAGATCTCCTACGGCGTCTACCTCATCCACTGGCCCATCTTCCTGTGGCTGACCCCCGAGCGGACGGGGCTGGCGCTGTGGCCGCTGTTCGCCCTGCGGATGGCGGTCACCCTCGGCTTGGCCGTCGTGTCGTACTGGTATCTGGAGCAGCCGGTCCGCCAGCGCATCCTGCTCGTGTCCAAGCGGTCGTGGGTGGTCGCACCGGCCGCGGTCACCGCCGTGGTCATGGCCGTGGTCCTCGTCACGCTCAGCCCTCCCACCGTGCCCAACGCCGACTTCGCGGAGGCCACCCGGGCCATCGAGGCCCCCGAGACCTCCCCCGAGGCGCTGGCCGCCCAGGCCGACGCCGTGGCCGATGCCGTCCCGGTGGCCGCCACCACCGCCCCGAACGTCGACCGGGTGTTGCTGGTGGGCGACTCGGTGATGGGCCAGGCCTACCCCTTCTTCCGTGACCGCTTCGCCGAGCGGGGCATCACCACGGGCTACGCCGGCGGGCCGGGCACCGGCCCCTTGAACCCGCAGGGCGAGGGCGACTGGCTGAGCCAGATCGACCGCTGGGTGGCCGACTTCGACCCCGACGTCGTGGTCATCGAGGCCTGCTGCGACTACACGAACCCGCCCGACGAGCTCTACCGGCTGCCCGACGGCACGGAAGTGCTGCCGAACACCGACCTCGCCTACCAGGCGTGGGAACAGGTGTCGCGGGAGATGATCCGGCGCGCCTCGGCCCGAGGCGCCCGGGTCTTCTGGGTGATCTCGCCGCCGGTGAAGACCAACGGCTACTACGGCCCCATGGAGGACCACGTGGCTCGGCTGAACGAGATCTACCGCTCGTTCGCCGTGCCCAAGATCGACTGGGCCACGCCCTCGAGCCTCAACGGCGAGTATTCGGACGACCTGCCCATCGGCCCCGACGGCGAGATGGTGCGGGTGCGCGCCGACGACGGGCTCCACTACACGCCCGAGGGCGACCTCCTCCTCGCGGACGCCACGCTCCGCACCATGCTCCAGCTCGAGGCCCGCCCCGGCTTCTGACGCCGCTCGATGGGCGTGGCCGGGGATCGGCGCAGGGCTCAGGTCTCAGGGAACCGGCCGTCCTCGGTGGCGGCGACGACGGGGCGGACGCGCAGCAGGTACCACAGAGAGATCGCGATGCCGCCGATGAGCGTGAGCACGCCGAAGGCGATCAGCACCAGCCAGGTGACCCGGCTGCGACCGGAGAGGGCCCAGGCCCAGCCGGGGCGCTTGGCGGCGTCGAGGAAGGCCCACATGGTCAGGGCCAGGGGCAGCAGGAAGAAGATGGCCTTGACCGTCTCCCAGGCGAGGGTGCCCAGCCCGACCGCCTCGGCCAGCACCAGCGACGCGCCCACCACGGTCAGATCGGCGCCTCGGCGTAGGCCCGGTTCCACAGCCGGTCGTAGCCGAGCTCGGTGAGGCGGCGGGACCAGGCGTCGGCGCGAGTGGGGGAGACGTCGTCGGGTGCGGGCGGATCGGCCAGGAGGAGCGCGGCCATGGTGTCGGTGAGGGGGTAGCCGCTGGTGGCGGGGTCGTCGACGTCGAGCAGGTCCCGCAGCCGGGCCTCGGCCCCCTCCCGGGTGCTGTCGAAGGGGCGCACCGCGCTGGCCTGGAAGCGCACGACGGCGACCGCGAGGGCCTCGTCGCTGAAGGTGCGGCGCAGCCAGATGGGGGAGCGCCGGTCGTCGCCGGCGGGCGCCCCGGCGCCGTCGGGGCCGGCGAGGGCCACGGCGAAGCGCCAGCCGGGGAGCTCGCCGACGGCCTCGGCCACCGATGCCTCGGCGGGACCGTCGTGCCAGCGGATCGACGGCTCGTCGTCCACCGTGACGTCGGCGGCGGGGAACCGGCGCGAGGTGGCGGCCTCGATGGCCGCCCGCACCTCGGGCCACGGGCGCTTGGCGCCCCCGATGCGCAACAGCCGGGCCATGCGCTCACCCTACGCGCGGCCGGCCCCGGACCCGCCCGCTCGGCGGGCGGATCCGGGGCCGGATCCGACGTGGGGATCAGGCGGCGGCGGGGACCTCGTCGCCGGCCGTCGCGTCCTCTTCGGGGTCGGCGAGGGCGAGGGTCAGGACCTCGGTGACGTCGCTGACCAGGTGCAGGGTCATGGCCTCGCGGACGTCCTCGGGGAGGTCGTCGAGGTCGGGGCCGTTCTTGGCGGGCAGGATCACCGTGGTGAGCCCGGCCCGCTGTGCGGCGAGCACCTTCTGCTTCACCCCTCCGATGGGCAGCACCCGGCCCTGGAGGGTGACCTCACCGGTCATGCCCACCTCGGGACGGACCGGCCGACCCGTGAGCAGGCTCACCAACGCCGTCGTCATGGTGACGCCGGCCGACGGCCCGTCCTTCGGTACGGCCCCTGCGGGGACGTGGAGGTGGAAGCGGCGCTGGTCGGCGCCCGCGTGGATCCCGAGCGCCTCGCGGTTGGCCTGCACGTAGGTGAAGGCGATCTCGGCCGACTCGGACATCACGTCGCCGAGCTGGCCCGTCACCTTGAGGCCGGTGTCGCCGTCGAGGGCGGTCGCCTCCACGGAGAGCACGTCGCCGCCGGCGCCGGTGACGGCGAGGCCGGTGGCCACGCCGGGGCCGTGGCGACGGTCGTGGTCGTCACGGGGGAACCGGGCCCGACCGAGGGCGGGGCGCAGGTCGTCCACGCCGATGGTCACGTCGGGGTCGTCGCCCCCCTCCGCCCCGGGAGCGTCGCCGCCGGCGATGGTGGTGGCGGCCTTGCGCAGGACCTTGCCGAGCTGGCGCTCGAGGTCGCGCACACCGGGCTCCATCGTGTAGTCGGCGATCACGGTGCGCAGGGCGTCCTCGTCGAAGACCACCTCGTCGGGACGCAGGCCGTTGCGCTCGAGCTGGCGGGCGACCAGGTGGTCCCGGGCGATGGCCACCTTCTCGTCCTCCGTGTAGCCGTCGAGGCGCACGATCTCCACTCGGTCGAGCAGGGGACCGGGGATGGTGTCGAGCACGTTGGCGGTGGCCACGAAGAGCACGTCGGACAGGTCGAGGTCGACCTCGAGGTAGTGGTCCCGGAACGAGTGGTTCTGGGCCGGGTCGAGCACCTCGAGCAGCGCGGACGACGGGTCGCCCCGCCAGTCCGAGCCCACCTTGTCGATCTCGTCGAGCAGGAAGACGGGATTCATGGTGCCCGCCTCGGCCAGGGCACGGACGATGCGTCCCGGCTGGGCGCCCACGTAGGTGCGCCGGTGGCCGCGGATCTCGGCCTCGTCACGGACGCCGCCGAGCGCGACCCGCACGAACGATCGGTCGAGGGCTCGGGCGATGGACTCGCCCAGCGACGTCTTGCCCACACCCGGCGGGCCCACCAGGGCGATGATGGCGCCGGCCTTGCGGCCGCCATCGGCGTCGATGCCGCGCTCGGCCCGCAGCTTGCGCACGGCGAGGAACTCGACCACCCGCTGCTTCACGTCGTCGAGTCCGGTGTGGTCGGCGTCGAGCACGGCTCGGGCCTCGGTGAGGTCGAGGTGGTCGGCCGACCGCTCGCCCCACGGCAGCTCCGCCACGGTGTCGAGCCAGGCCCGGATCCAGCCGTACTCGGCGCTCTGGGCGCTGGTGCGCTCGAGCTTGCCGAGCTCGCGGTCCACCGCGGCGGCGACGTCGTCGGGCAGATCGCGGTCGGCGAAGCGCTCGCGGTAGTCGGCCACCGGGTCGTCGTCGCCGTCCTCCCCGAGCTCCTTGCGGATGGCCGCCAGCTGCTGGCGCAGGAGGAACTCGCGCTGGGTCTTCTCCATGCCTTCGGTGACGTCGTTGCGGATCTGCTCGGCCAGCTCGAGCTCGGCCAGGGCGTCCTTCGCCCAACCGAGGGCGAGCTCGAGGCGGGCCTCGACGTCGACGGTCTCGAGGAGGGTGACCTTGCGCTCGAGAGCGAGGTCGGGGATCCAGCCCGCGGTGTCGGCGAGGGCGCCGGGGTCGTCGACGTCGCCGAGGACCGAGCTGACGCGCCGGCCCCCGAACTGCGCCAGCAGGGCGCGGGCGGTGGCGCGGTACTCCCGGGCCAGCTCGGCGACGCGCTCGGACGGCTCGTCCGTGGCCACGGGCTCGGCCTGCACCCAGAGCGCCTCGCCGGTGCCGACGACACCGGCGCCGACGTGGGCCCGGGACTCGCCGCGGACGACCAGCGCCGGCTGCCCGTTCGGCAGGCTGAGGCGGCTCTCCACCTTGGCCACCGTGCCGATCCGGCTGTAGCGGCCGTCGAGGCGGGGGACGAGCAGGAGGCGGCCGTCGCTGGCGGCCTCGACCGCCGCGCGCGCCTCGTCCGACTCGACCGCGATGGTGACCACCATCTGGGGGAACACGACCCCGGTGGTCAGCGGCAGCACCGGCAGGGTGAGGGTGGAGACGTCGTTCACAGGGACTCCCGTTCGTTCGTGGGAAGGATCAGGCTAAAGCCTGATTACAGGATTACGACGTTGAACCAGCAGCGCCCGACCGGCATTCCCGCCGGACCACGACGTCGGTCACACCGCCCGGTACGGTCGCTCCTCGTGACCGTGCGCGTGGGCTTCCTGGGAGCGGGCTTCATCGCCACGTTCCACTCCAAGATGTTGAAGGGCGCGGCCGACGCCGGCCTCGACGTCGAGTGGGCCGGCGTCCACGATCCCGACGCCGCCAAGGTCGCCTCCTTCTCGGCGGCGAGCGGCGCGCCGGTGTGCACCACCGAGGACGAGCTGCTCGACCGCTCGGATGCCGTGTTCGTCTGCACCTGGACCGCCGAGCACCCCCGGCTGGTCGATGCCGTCGTCGAGCGGGGGCTACCGGTGTTCTGCGAGAAGCCGCTGGCCACGGACCTCGAGGGCGCCCGAGCCATGACCAGGGCGGTCACCGCGGCCGGCGTGACCAACCAGGTCGGGCTCGTGCTGCGCCGCTCGCCGGCGTTCCTCTTCGCCAAGCAGCTCATCGAGGACGAGCGCAGCGGGCGCCCGATGAGCGTCGTGTTCCGCGACGACCAGTACCTGCCGGTCCAGGGCCAGTACGGCTCCGACTGGCGAGCCGATCCGGCCAGGGCGGGCTCGGGGGCACTGCTCGAGCACTCGATCCACGACGTCGACATCCTCGAATGGCTCCTCGGCCCGGTCGCCACGGTCAATGGCCACACCGCCGAGCTGCACGGGTTGGAGGGCATCGAGGACAACGTGGCAGTGTCGTTCGCGTTCGCCGGCGGCGCGCTGGGCGTGCTCACCTCCGTGTGGCACGACCTGTTGGAACGGCCCAGCCTGCGCCGCATCGAGGTGTTCTGCGAGCGCCTCCACGTGGTGATCGAGGGCGACTGGTTCGGGCCCGTCCACTGGACGCGGGCGGGCGACGAATCGGGGAGCATCGAGGGCGGGGAGCTGTTCGCGGCCGCCATCGGACCCGACGACCCCGACGAGGGCAACCCCGACGCCGCCTTCGTGCGCGCCGTGGCCGACGGCCTCCCCGCGTCCCCCTCCTTCGCCGACGCACTCCGGGCCCACGTCGTCACCGACGCCATCTACCGGTCGGCCGCCGGCGACGGGGCCGCGGTGGCCGTGCCGCCGGGCCTGCCCGAGCTCGGGTGACCCGCCGCCACGAGCTGGGTGGGGTCATCGCCGGCGCGGGTTTCGCGTCCGGGGACCGCCTCGTCGTCGGCCACTGGGCCCGCTCGCCCATCGGGCCCTTCTCCGACGTCATGTGGGCCGCCCCCGACGGCCGGCGCACGCTCTACGTGGCCGACGCCGGCGTGGGGGAGTTCATCAGCGCGGTGTACCGCTTCGACGAACTGGCCGTGGTCGACCTGGTCGTCCGCGGGGACGCCAGGTACCTCGAGGCCGACACCCCCGACTTCGCCCTTCGCCTCTCCGCCGGGCGGGGGTGGCCCATCCCGGTGCGCCGGCCGGCCTGGTTCACCCGGTTCGTCGAAGGGCCCGTCGCCAGGGTGGCCATGGGCGTGCGGACCTACGGCGTCAGCCCCACCGGGGTCCGCGAGTGGTACCGGGCCGACGCGTGGCACCCGGTCACCGCCGGCTCGCTCTCGGTGGGCGGCGAGGACCGCGGCGCCCTCACCAGGGTCTGGCCGCCGGCCGGCTTCGGCTTCAGCGAGCCGCCCAAGCGCCCGTCCATCACCCGGGTCCGCCCGCTGCTCGTTGACCCCACCGGCGCCCTCGACGCCCTCGTCGACCGCCTCACGTCGGTGCCACCCCGCTCGTCGTAGGAGTTGGGGGCGGGGAGGTCAGCGGCGGAGGACGACCTTGCCGGTGGTGGCGCGGCCGGTGAGGTCGGCCAGCGCCGCCGCGGCCTCGGCGAACGGGCGCTCGTCGGACACCAGGGGGTGGATGGCGCCGGCGCTGAGCAGGTCGAGCAGCTCGACGTGGCAGCGCTGGACGAGGGCCGAGTCGCGGGTGCGGTAGCCGCCCCAGTGCACGCCCACCACCGAGTAGTTCTTCACCAGCAGGTGGTTGGTGGGCGCGTCGGCGGGTCGGCCGCCGGCGAAGCCGATGACGAGGATGCGGCCCTCCCAGGCGATGCAGCGGCGGGAGCGGTCGAAGGTGTCACCGCCGACGGGATCGAAGATCACGTCGGCACCCCGCCCGCCGGTCGCCTCCTGCACCGCGTCGACGAAGTCGCCGGCGCGGTAGTCGAAGGCCTGCTCGGCGCCGAGGGCGAGACAGCGCGCCACCTTGTCGGCACCCCCCGCGGTGGCGAGGACACGGGCGCCGGCGGCCACGGCGAGCTCGATGGCGGCCGAGCCCACCCCACCGGCGCCGGCGTGGACGAGCACCGTCTCCCCCGGCTGGAGCGCCGCCCGCCGATGCAGGGCGAACCAGCCCGTCTGGTAGGTGACCGGGAGTGCGGCGGCGATCGCGGGGTCGACGTCGTCAGGCACCGGAAACACGTCCGACGCCGCGCACAGGCAGGCGTCGGCGTAGCCGCCGTGGGGGAGCGTCGGCAGCCCGATGACCCGACGGCCGACCGGCAGGTCGACGCCGGCGCCGGCCGCCTCCACCCGCCCGCACACCTCGAGGCCGGGGGAGAACGGAAGCGGCGGGTGCTCCTGGTAGGTGCCGAGGCACAGCAGCGAGTCGGCGAAGTTGAGGGCGCACGCCTCCACCGCCAGGCGCACCTGGCCCGGGCCGGGGGTCGGGGGTGCGACGTCGTCGTCCAGCCGGAGCACGTCGAGGGGCTCGCCGTGCTCGTGCACTCGCCACGCCTGCATGGAGCGACGATACGTTCTGGCCATGGCCGCGCCCCAGGTGCCCCGATGAACCCACCCACCGACGTGCCGTCATGAACCCATCCACCGACGTGCCGTCATGAACCCATCCACCGACGTGCCGTCATGAACCCACCCACCGACCCGGCGCGCATGCACCGCCACGACGAAGAGACCGAGCGCCTCGCTCGTGCCGCGTTCGACTACGTCGCCGACCGCACCCAGCGGGAGGTTCCCCTCGACGGGCCACGACCCGCCGCCGAGCTGGACGAGCTCGTCGGGGCCAGCGTCACCCGGGACGGACTGGGTTGGGAGGAGGCGCTGCGCCGCTTCACCGAGGTCCTGGCCAAGGCCACCATCTCGATGGATCACCCGCTCCACCTCGCCTATGTGCCCGCGGCACCGACCGAGGCCGCGGTCCTGTTCGACCTCGTCGTGAGCGCGTCGAGCATCTTCGGCGGGTCGTGGCAGGAGGGCGCCGGCGCGGTGTACGCCGAGAACCAGGCCCTCGCCTGGCTGGCCGACCTGTGCCGCCTGCCCGCCGGCGCCGGCGGCTGCTTCGTCAGCGGTGGCTCGGCCGCGAACCTGAGCGCCCTGGTGGCCGCCCGCCACCGCGCCGCGACGCTGCGACAGGGGCGCCCGGCCCGCTGGCGCATCGCCGCCACCGCAGAGGCACATTCGTCGGTGCGCTCGGCGGCCGAGATCATGGACGTCGACCTGCTCCCCGTCCCTGGCGACCACCGCGGCGCGTTGCGCGGCGAGGCCCTCCGGGACGCTTTGGCGGCCGATCCCGAGGAGGGCGACGGGCTGTTCGCGATCGTGGCCACCGCCGGCAGCACCAACCTGGGGGTGGTCGACGACCTCGCCGGCGCGGCCGACGCGGCGCGCGACCACGACCTGTGGCTCCACGTCGACGCCGCGTACGGCGGTGCCGCACTCGCCGCCCCTTCGGTCCACGGGCTCTTCGACGGGATCGAAGGCGCCGACTCGGTCACCATCGACCCGCACAAGTGGCTCTTCAGCCCGTTCGACTGCGCCGCGCTGGTGTACCGGGACCCCGCAGTGGCTGCCGCTGCCCACACGCAGAAGGCGTCCTACCTCGACGCCGTCACCCGGGACGAGTGGAACCCCCACGACTACGCCTTCCACCTCTCGCGCCGGGCGCGTGGCCTCCCGTTCTGGTTCTCGCTCGTGACCCACGGCACCGACGCCTACCGCGAAGCCGTCGAGGCCACCCTCACGCTCACCCGGCGGGTGGCCGCCGAGATCGCCGGCCGGGGCGGCCTCGAGCTGGTCTTCGAGCCGGAGCTGTCGGTCGTGCTGTTCCGGCGCAAGGGCTGGGCACGGGCCGACTACGACGCCTGGGCCGACCGCCAGCTCGCCGAGGGCCGGGCCTTCGTGCGGGCCACCTCCTGGCAGGGCGAGCCCGTGATGCGGCTGTGCTTCGTCAACCCGAGGACGACGGTGGAGATGGTGCGCCCGCTGCTGGACTCGATGTTCGACTGACCGCGCTCGTGCGCCCGGCCGACACCCGGCGGGCGACCGCATCAGCTCCCAGCGCGGCCGCCACCACGAGGAGGCCCTCGGCCGTGGCCCGGTACCGCGTGACCCCGAAGGTGGCGCCGGCGGCGAGCGTGACGGCGAGGGCGACGGCGAGGAACGGGAGGATCGGCACCCGCCGGCGGCGGAGCGACCACACACCCGCCACGGCGAGGGGCAGCAGGATCCAGTAGGTGGCGAGGCCGGCCCACGAGGCGGCCCGGCCCCGGTTCTCGACGTCGATGTCGAGGCGGGTGTTCTGGAACGGCGCGTACACGCCCCAGACACGGCCCACCCGCGCCGCGACCACGACGGGGAACCGCCCGAGGTGGTCGCGGATGTAGGCCGTGGCCTGCTCGGCGTACGGCTGGTCGCTCTCGCTCTCGTCGTACAGCCTCGGGTCGCGCAGCGACAGGACCACCGCCTCGACGCCCTCCTCGGTGGCGAGGCAGTCGGCGCCGCGGCCGATCCGCTGGCAGAGGTCGGCCTGGGTCTCGGCCGACAGGGTCGTGGGGTCGAAGCAGTCCGCGTAGGAGCCGGTCAGCGGCCCGTACCACGAGCCGTCGCAGCTCGCCCCGGACAGCACCACCCCGCTCGAGCTCGTCAGGAGCACGGGGTTCTCGAACCGGGTCAGGTTGTGGCCGAGCCAGGGTGCGAGCACGAGCACCATGGCGGCGCCCGACACCGCGGCGAGCCCGACGCGCTGCCCCCAGGAGCGACCACGCGACAACAGGGCGAAGGGCAGGGCCACGAACGCGATCAGGGCGAGGGCCTCGCTGCGACTCAGGGCCGCGATGCCGATGGCCCCACCGAGCAGTGCCGCGTTCGCCCACGTCGGTCGGTCCCAGAAGACGTACGCGGCGAGGACGGCGAGGGTCACCGTGAAGGTGGCCGCGGTCTCCGAGAGCAGCACGCCGTCGTTGATCCAGAGGCCCGGGTACAGGGCGGCGACGGCGGCGGCGCCGAGGCCGACGCGCGTCGCGGTGGCCGATGGCGCGAGTCGGTGGGCGAGGATGCCGACGAGGGCGACGGTGGCCGCCCCGACGAGGCACGAGGCGAGACGGTGACCGGTGACCGTGTCGATGCCGAGCTTCGACCAGAGCGCGAGGTAGGTCGAGTACAGCGGCGGGTGGGCGGCGCTCGGGGTGATGAGCTCGGAACCGGCGGTCACCGGTCGTAGGTCGGTGCCCAGGGGGATGATGTAGCCCAGCCCCTTCGCCAGGGCGTTGGCCTGGAAGTGGTAGTAGAGCGAGTCCCCGGCCAGGACGTAGCCGTCACCCGACGACCGGGTCGGCCGCAGCACGAGCACGTTGGCGACCCGCAGGGCCAGGCCCGCCAGGGTGATGGCGCCAAGCGCCAGCCGGAAGCGGCGCTCGTCCGCAGGTTTCTCGCTCACGGTCCCTCTGCCATACCGTAACCACTGCCATGCGCTTCACCGTGATCGGCCACGCCAGCCTCTTCATCGAAACCGACGGCCCGGACGGCGAGGGCACGGGACCCAGCATCCTCGTCGACCCGTGGCTGTTCGGCTCGTGCTACTGGCGGTCCTGGTGGCACTTCGCTCCCCAGGAGGAGCTGAAGCCCGAGTGGTTGGCGCCCGACTACCTGTACCTCACCCATCACCACTTCGATCACTTCCACTACCCGTCGATGCGCAAGATCGACAAGCGCACCGAGGTGCTCGTCTCGAAGTTCGGGGTCGACGTGATGGGCGGTGAGGTGCGGTCGCTCGGCTTCGAGAAGGTCACCGAGCTGCCCCACGGCGAGATCACCGAGCTGGCCCCGAACGTGCGGGTGGCGTCGTACCAGTACGGCTTCGACGACACCGCGTTCGTGGTGGCCGACGGCGACGAGGTCATCGCCGACCTCAACGACTGCAAGATCCGGGGCCGCGCCCTCGACCAGGTCGCCTACGACTTCGGCCACCCCACCTTCATGTTCAAGACCCACTCGTGGGCCCAGTCGTACCCGATCGGCTACGAGGCCGAGGACCCGGCCGATCTCACGCTGCTCACGCGCCAGACCTACATCGACGACTTCGTGGCCGCGGCCCGCCAGCTCCAGCCGAACTACGCGGTCCCCTTCGCCAACATGGTCGCCTTCCTGCACCCCGAGAGCCTGTGGGTCAACCCGAACCTCATCAGCCCGGTCGAGGTCGCGGAGGCCTTCGCCGGCGCCCCCGGTGTCGAGCACACGGAGCTGACGATCCTGTCGCCCGGCGACTCGTGGTCCGTGTCGGAGGGCTTCGCCCTCACCGGCAACGACTGGTTCGCCGACCCCGATGCCGCCCTCGCCGCCCGCCTCGAGGAGCACCGGGAGGCCCTCGAGCAGTGTGCCGAAGAGGAGGAGGGAGTCACCTTGTCGTGGGAGGCCTTCTCGTCCTACCTCGGGGCCTTCCTCCACGACCTGCCGCCCCTGGTGCCCCGGTTCCTCCTGGACCGACCCGTGGTGTTCGAGGTGCCGTCGTCGTCCGAGCCCTACTGGGTGGTCGACTTCGTGCACCGGAAGGTGACCAAGGCGGCCGAGCCGCCGGAGGACCGGGCCAGCCTCATCCAGATCAACGAGGCGGTGCTCGCCGACGCCATCGACAAGCGCATCCTGCACTTCACCCACGGTGGCATGCGCATCCACGTCAAGCTCCGCCCCGGTGGTGCCAGCGGCGACCTGGCCTTCTGGGGGGTCCTCATGGTGTGGGAGATCGGCTACCTGCCCGTGCACAAGCTCCTGCGCCCCCGCTTCGCCTCGGCGCTCTGGCGCCGCCGCCGGGAGGCCTACGACGCGCTCGCCGGCCTGCGCGGCTCGGGCACGCCGCTGGAGCGCCTCGCCGGCGGCTTCGCCACCACCGACGCCTGAGGCCGCCCGGGCGGGCTACCAGGGAGCGTCGAGGCCGATGGTGGCAGGGGAGGGGTGGGCGCCGTTCGTGGTCGGTACCTGCTCGGGGCGCCAGCCCGACGTGGTGGGCTCACCCATGATCTGGTCGATGACCTCGGCGGGCTGCGGCTTGCAGTAGTAGAAGCCCTGGGCCATGTGGCAGTCGAGGCTGCGCAGGTACTTGACCTGGTCGGCGGTCTCCACGCCCTCGGCGACGGTCACCATGCCGAGGCCGCGGGCCATGCCGATGAGGTGCTCGACGATGGTGGTGTCCTCACGGCTGTGACCGAGTCCGTCCACGAAGCTCTTGTCGATCTTCAAGATGTCCATGCTGAACTTGCGGAGGAAGCTGAGCGACGAGAAGCCCGTGCCGAAGTCGTCCAGGGCCAGGGCCACGCCGCTGGTCTTCGCCGTGCGCAGCATGGTCCACGCCGCCTCCACGTCGTGCATGAGGGCGCCCTCGGTGATCTCCAGGCAGATCAGGCTGGGGTCGACCTGGGTGACCGTCAGTGCACGGGTGAGCACGTCGGGGAAGTCGTACTGGGCGAGTTGGCGGGTCGACACGTTGAGGGTCACGGCGAGCGGCGCGCGGTCGGCGTAGGCCTCCTGCCACCGCTTGGCCTGCCGGCAGGCCTCCTCGAGCACCCACGTGCCCACGGGCACGATGAGCCCGGTCTCCTCGAGCGCGGGGATGAACTCGCCGGGGCTGACGAGGCCGCGCTCGGGGTCCTCCCAGCGGATGAGGGCCTCGACCTTGACCATGCGCTGGGTCTGGAGCGACACGACGGGCTGGTAGTGGAGGCGGAACTGCCCCCGCTCCAGTGCCTCCCGTAGGCGGCGCTCGGTGGTCGACGGGGTCACCCGCTGGGCGATCGAGCGGTCGAACATGGCGTAGCCCCCGGGACCCTGCTTGGCCTTGTGGAGGGCTGAGTGGGCGTCCCGGATCAGGTCGTCGGGCTGCGAGCAGTTCTCCTCGGCGATGGCGATGCCGATGTGGGCGGCGAGGCGCACCCGGTCGTGGCCCATGCTGAACGGGGCCTCGAGGCCCTCGATCATGGTGGCGGCGAGGCGTTCGGCCGAGGGGCCCCCGGTGGTGTCGGGGCAGATGACGACGAACTCGCCGCCGCCGTAGCGCACGACCGTGCTCGCCTCCCCGACGAGCTCGGTCAGGCGCGTGCTGACCGCCACGATGAGCTGGTCGCCGGCCTCGCGGCCGTGCGCCTCGTTGACGTTCTTCAGGCGATCGAGGTCGAGGACGAACACCGCCACCCGACCGCCGGCGCGCTGCGACCGCCGGATGATCTGCTCGAACCGCTCGTTGAGGAACCGGCGGTTGGGTAGGCCGGTGAGCGGGTCGTGCAGGGCCAGTCGATCCAGCTCGTCGCGGACCGCGTTGGCGTCGCGGTAGCGGCGGCGGGCGACGACCCCCGCGGCGATGGGCAGCACGAGGACGAGGCCGATGACGGCGCTGAGGTCCACAGGGCTGTGCTTGAGGGCGTCGGTGACGGTGGCGCCGAGCCCGACGAGCACGGCCACGACGACGGCGGCGACACAGGCGACGACGGCCCACGCGAGGTCGCGTCCGGCGTCGCCGGACCGTTCGCTCTCAGCGTTGGCTCGCTTGGCCGATCGCCATGCCATCGCTCGCCGCTCCTCCCCAGTGGTACCAACGGCTTCGGACCGGTTCCGATGCCCCGTGATCCATCGGATGTGGGGTGGTCGGTCTTGAGGCTCCGGGCGCTCGGATCGGGAAAGCGGCGGACCGGTGAGTCAGCGCCGGCTCGGGATCCGTGGCGCCGGTCAGGCCTCGAGGAAGTCGAGGGCGGCGTCGAGGAAACCCATGGCCTTCGGGGTGGCGAAGTGGTCGACGTTGCGCAGGGTGGCGAGGCGGGCGTCGGGCAGCGCCGCCAACAGGGGGTCGGCGGGCCCGGCGAAGTCCCGGTCGCCCAGCACCACGAGCACCGGACGGTCGATGCGGCCGAGCTCGTCCACGGTCAGCGGCGTGGAGGGCCGGCGCAGGCAGGCGGCGAGCGCGAGGGGGTCGTTCCCGGGTGCGGCGGCCAGCAGGGCGAAGTGCTGGCCCACCCGGTCGTCCTCACCGGGGCCCTCGGCGATGGCCCGGGCGATCGGCTCGGAGTCGTCGCGGCGGAAGAGGTTGTCGCCCACGCCGGCGACCACGATGCGGCGAAAGCGCGTCGGGTCCTCGGCGGCCAGTCGCAGCAGCACGCGGGCACCGAGGGAGAAGGCCACGGCGTCGACGGGCCCGGAAGGCAGTGCGTCGGCGACCCTGGCCTCGAGGTCGGCGTAGGCCTCGGGATCGTGGGGCTTGTCGGCGTCCCCGTGCCCGAGGAGGTCGACCGCGAGCACCTCGCGCCCCAGGTCCCCAAGGAGGTCGACCCATCCGTTGTCCCGCCACGTGCGGTCGGCCGAGGCGGCGAAGCCGTGGAGCAGCAGGACCGGCGGGGCATCGGACGCGGGCATCGGGCGCGGACCCTAGTGCGCCCCTGCCGGGCCGGTCGTCCGCCGACGATGCCCCTCGGGCCCGCACCTCGGGGGCGCCGGCCCGCCTACCCTCGCCCCGATGGCCCAGCGCCTGCGCGTCGCCCCCGACTGCGAGATCCCGCTCGCCGAGATCGAGTGGTCGTTCGCGCCCTCGGGCGGGCCGGGGGGCCAGCACGCCAACAAGGCCCACACCCGGGCGGTCGCCCGTCTCGACCTGGCCGCGAGCGACGCGCTCACCGAGGCCCAGCGCGCCCGGCTGGTGGCGCGCCTGGGGCCGGTCGTCACGGTGAGCGTCGACGACTCGCGCTCACAGCACCGCAACCGCGCCCTCGCCCTCGACCGCCTCCGCGATCAGCTGGCGGAGGCGCTGCGGGTGCCGACCGCTCGACGCCCGTCCCGGCCCACCGCCGGCAGCCGTCGGCGCCGGCTCGAGGCCAAGCGGCGCCGGAGCGAGGTGAAGCGGGACCGACGCTCGCCCGACGCCGAGTAGCCGGGTCTCACGGGATCGGGTCGGCGTCAGCGCCGGCGGCGGGCCTCCTGGGCGAGGGCGGTGAGCGTGCCGGCCGCGGTGGCCTCCCAGGTGAAGGCCTGAGCGTGCGCCAGGGCGCCGGCGCTGAGTCGCTCGCGGACCTCGTCGTCGCTGAGCACGGTGACGAGGTGGTCGCGCAGGGCCCGGTCGTCCTCGGCCAGCAGGCCGCCGGTGCCCTCGGCGACGGCGTCGAGGTGACCGGAGATGCGCGTGGCGACCGCGGGGGTACCGCACGCGGCGGCCTCGGTGAGGGTCATGCCCCACCCCTCGTGGGAGGACGCAGATGCGACGACCCACGCCCGGCGGTAGAGGTCGACCAGCTCCTCGTCGGTGATGCGGCCGGCGAACGTGACCCACGACTCGGCGTCGAGCTCGCGCACCACCTCGTCGAGGTTCCGGCGCTCGTACCCCTCGCCGACGATGGTCAGGGTGGCGTCCGGTCGCTGCTCGCGCACCCGGGCCATCGTCCGGAGCAGGCGGTCGAAGTGCTTCACCGGCACCAGGCGGCCCACCGCCACGACGAGGGGGACGGGTGAACGCTCGCCGCCGGGCGAGAACTGGGGGTCGATGCCCGGGGGCACCACCGACACCTTGTCCGAGCGGAAGTGCAGCTCGGACACGAGCTGGCGCTTGCTCGACTCGGACAGGGTGACGATGCGCGTGCCTCGGTAGAGCGCCGGGGCGAGGCGGTGCTCGAGGAGCTGGCCCATCGCCGCCAGTCGGGGCGGGAGGACCATCTTCCACATGTCGCCGTGCACGTGGTGCAGCCAGACGACGCGGGGCTGGCCCGCCCACAGCGGCGACAGGAAGGGCATCCCGTTCCAGATCTCGACGAGTCCGTCCCGGGGTCCGTGGCGGCCGGTGGCCTCGCTGAGGGCCGCCCGCGGGAACACGAGGTACCGGCCGGCCTTGCGGATGACGTGGTAGCCGTCGCGCACGTCGGCGGGAGGGTGGCCCTGCGCGTAGGACGTGCGCATCGTGACCTCGATGCCGGCCTCGGCCCACAGACGGGCCACGTTGGCGGCGTGCACCTCCGAGCCGCCGGCCTCGACGTCGTCGAGGTCGCGCCAGGCGAGGAGGTGGATGCGCGAGAGGCCGGCGGCGGCAGCGATGTCACCGAGCTTCACGCGGGAGTCGGAGGGCAAGGGTTCCACGTGAGCAGTCCAGGAGAAAGAAGGGGCGCGGTCCCCCTGCTGGGGGGTCCGGCCCGTATGCTAGGTGAGCCGCTCGCGGCGGCTCCAAGTCCGTCGCGCCCCTCACAACCTCCCCGAGACAGGGATCCCCCTCCCGGCCAGGAAGCGCTGCATGGAACCGCGTTCGATCACCATCGTCATGCCCGTGTACAACGAGCGGGCCACGCTGCGCCACGCCCTCGAGCGCCTGCTGGCCGTCGAGATGCCGCTCGAGACCGAGGTGCTCGTCGTGGACGACGGCTCGACCGACGGCTGCCTCGAAACCATCGAGGACCTCGTGGCCGACGGGGCCGTCCGCCTGGTGCGCCAGACCCCGAACCAGGGCAAGGGCGCCGCGCTGCGCCGCGGCATCGCCGAGGCGGAGGGCGACCTGCTGACCGTCCTCGACGCCGACCTCGAGTACGACCCCGCCGACTTCCCCGCCTTGCTCGAGCCGATCCTCGTCGAGGGCGCCCGCATCGTCTACGGGAAGCGCTCCTACGGCGGGCACGCCGCGTATTCCTTCTGGTACGTGATCGGCAACAAGGCGCTCGCCTTCTGGGCCAGCTTCCTCTACGACGCCTGGCTGTCCGACATCGAGACCTGCCTCAAGGTGGCGCCCACGGCGCTGTGGCGCACCGTGAGCCTGCGTTCGTCCGGTTTCGGCATCGAGGCCGAGGTCACCGGCAAGTTCCTGCGTGCGGGCGAGCGCATCTTCGAGGTGCCCATCAGCTACCGGGCCCGGGGTCGCGAGGAGGGCAAGAAGATCCAGTGGACCGACGGCGTGGCCGCGCTCTGGATCCTGCTCCGTCTGCGCTTCGCTCCCGCCACCCCGTCCTTGGGCGCATGACGCTGGCTCGTCGCTCGCTCCGCTCGCTCACGCTCCCGGCGTTGCTGCTGGCGCTCGCCCTCGCGACCGCGGGGTGTGCCACCGACGTGGAGATGCCGGCGGTCGCGCAGGGCACGTCGCCCACCACGACGGCAGCGCCGGCCACCACCTCCGCTCCCACCACTTCGGTCCCGCCCGGCGGCCGCCAGCCCTCCGCGACGGACAAGCTCCGCGTCGTGCTGGCCGGCGACTCGGTGATGAACGGCCTCGCGCCGGCCGTGGCCACGGCGCTCAACGAGGGCGGTGAGTCCGAGGTCAACTACGAGCTCTCGCCGAGCATCGCCCGTGATGCCGCCTCGCGGGTCCTCTGGCAGCGCCAGCTCGAGGAGAGCCGTCCCGACCTGGTCGTGATGCTCATCGGCACGTGGGAGCGCGGCGACCCCAACTTCGAGCCGGGAGACCCGGGCTGGGCGGCGTGGTACCAGGAGCAGGTGCTCGACCCGTTCGCGGAGATGATCACGGCCGGGGTCACCCGCATCCTGTGGGTGGGGATGCCGGCGGTCGCCGACGAGGCCAACACCCTCCAGCTCGTCGCCCTCAACAGCCAGTTCCGGGCCCTCGCCGAGCGCGACGACATGGTCGACTACATCGAGGGCGGCGAGTACCTGAACGGCCCCGACGGTGGCTACACCGATCGCCTCCCGCGCGAGGACGGCGCCCTGGAGCGGGTGCGCCGGGTCGACGGCCTCCACCTCTGCCCGGGCGGGTCCGAGCGCCTCGCCATCCCGGTGATCCAGTACGCGCAGCAGCAGTGGAACGTGGCCGTCGGCTTCGACTGGCAGAACGCCCCGTGGCGCGTCCCGCCCACGCTCGACCACCCCGAGGAGTGCCCGGAGGTCTGAGTCGACCCTCCCGGGAGCGCCCTAAGGGCGCTGGGCGCCGCGGCCCGTGGCTAGTCTCGCCCGGTGGCGGTTCCCGGTCCGGCCGAGGTGGAGCTGGCGACGTTGCACGTCGCGCCGACCGCACACGGCGACGCCCTCGTCGTGGCGGTCGTCGAGGCCGCCGCGGCCGACCTGGGACTCACCGTCGAGGCGGGCGCAAACCTGGCCCAGGTGGCCGGTGCGGTCGCCCGGGCCATCTGCCGGGGCGGCTTCGACGATCCGGCCGACGCCGCGCTTGACGTGAGGGTGGCCCGGCTCGGCCGCCAGGCCCTCGTCCACCTCGACGACCGGGGCCTGCCCTTCAACGCCCAGGTCGAGGACGCGCTCGACGGTGCTGCGGTGGCCGCCGCGCTGGCCGGCGGGTGGCTCGACTCCTTCGTGCACCGCTCGCTCGGCCGTGACGGCAACCGGACCACCCTGGTCCGCCATGGCGACCCCGGTGTCGATCACCGCCAGGGCGTGGAGCCCGCCGGCTCCGATGCCGCCGAGCCGCCGGAGCAGGCGTCCGCCGACGCGATCGGAGCCGACGTCGCCATCGAGGTGCGCCAGGCGGGGCCCGCGGACGCAGAGGCGATCTGTCGCCTCACATGGAGGACCTACGGGTACACGTACCAACACGACGAGTACTACCGACCGGACCTGCTGGCGTCGATGCTCGCGTCGGGCCACCAGGCGTCGTTCGTCTCGGTGACCCCCGACGGCGAGGTCGTCGGTCACTCGGCGGTGCTCATCGAGCACGAAGGGGACGTCCTCGTCGAGGGCGGAAGGGCCATGGTCGACCCCCGCTTCCGGGGTCACCACCTGATGCACGCAGGCCATGAGCGGCTCGAGCAGTGGATGCGCGACCACGGCGTGTTGGCCCTGGAAGGCGCCGCCGTGACCGCCCACACCCGGTCGCAGGCCGACCGCCCCGTGGCGTCGGTGCAGCTCGGGTTCCTCCCCCCGATCCGCTTCCGGGCGATCGACGGCAGCGAGCAGGCGCACCGGGAGGCCGTGGTCGGCGGCGTGGTGCCGGTGGCTCCCATCCCGCACCAGACGGTGCACGCGCCGGAGCGGGATGCGGCCATGGTCGGGGAGATCTACCGCCGTATCGAGCTCGACCGTACGGTCGGTGCCTCGGGTGGTCCGCCTGGGCCGGGGAGCGCGTCGCAGATGGACCTGACCGTGCGCGCCGACCTCGGCCACGCCGTGATGACCTGTGCCGACCCCGGCGCCGATCTGGCGGGCGCCGTGCGCCAGCGTCTCGCCCTGATCGCGAGGAGCGGGATCGGGGTGAGCTACGCCGATCTCCCACTCGACCGGCCGACGGCGTCGTGGGCGGCGGATGTGCTGGCCGGTGAGGGCTTCGTGTTCGCCGGCGTCCTCCCCCTCGCCCATCGTGGCGTCGACGTGGTGCGCTACCAGCGGCTCGGAGACACGCCGGTCGACCCGACCGAGATCCACCTGCGGCACCCGTTCGCCGAGCAGCTCCTCGAGTACGTCCTCGATCAGCTCAGGCGAGTGGGAGCATCCATCTGAACCGAGGAGATCACCATGGCTGACGAAGAGCGCCCCGCCGGTCGCCCCATGGTCCGTCGAGGACCGCTGGAGGGCGTCCTGGTGCTGGACCTCACCCACGCCCTGTCAGGCCCGTACTGCACGATGCTGCTCGCCGAGATGGGCGCGCGGGTGATCAAGGTCGAGCAGGCGCCCAACGGGGACATGGGCCGGCAGTACCCGCCGCTGGTGGACGGCGAGCCCGAGTTCTTCAACGCCGTCAACCACGGCAAGGAGAGCCTGGTGGCCGACCTGGCCTCGCCAACGGACCGTCCGCTGCTCGAGTCCATCGTGGACCGTGCCGACGTGCTCGTGGAGAACTTCCGGCCCGGCGCGCTCGACGCCTGGGGCTGGGGGTGGGAGGCGGTGCACGAGCGGAACCCGCGGCTCGTGTACGCCTCTATCAGCGGTTTCGGTCAGACCGGCCCCCAGGCGTGGGAGGGCGCGTTCGACGTCGTGATCCAGGCCGAGTCGGGGCTGATGAGCGTGACCGGCTTCCCGGACGGGCCGCCGGTGATGGCCGGCACCTCCATCGCCGACTACCTGTCGGGGCTCAACGCCTTTGCTGCGGTGAACGCCGCGCTGGTGCAGAGCCGCGGCACCGGCGTGGGGTCACGGGTCGACATCGCCATGTTCGACTCGCTGCTCGGCATCCTGGGCGCCCACGTCTTCGACTACCTGTCCAACGGCGTGGTGCCCCACCGGCAGGGCAACGCCAACCCGTTGGCCACGCCGTTCGAGATCTACGACGTGGCCGACGGGCCGGTCGCCATCTGCGCTCCCGGCGACCCCGCCTTCGCCGTGCTGGCCGCCACGCTCGGGCGCCCCGAGCTGGCCGAAGACGAGCGGTTCGTCGACGTGGCCGCTCGCGTCGCCCACCGCGACGAGCTGAGAGCCGAGCTCGAAGCGCTCCTCGCCGGGCGGTCGCGGGCTGAGGTGGTGGACCAACTCCAGCGCGCCGGCGTCCCTGCGGGGATGGTCCGCACCGTGCCCGAGGCCCTCGAGTCGGCCCAGGCCAACGCCCGGCATATGGTCCTCGAAGTGGAGGGCACCCGGCTGCGGATCCCCGGGCATCCGTTCCACCTCAGCTCGCTCGACGACGACCCGGCGCGACCTCGGGCGGCCGCGCTCGACGAGCACGGCCCCGGGCTGCGCCGGGAGTTCCTCGACGCCGCTGGAGACTGACGGGGGGCGGTCCGGTCCGACCGGCGCCCGGGCTCAGCCGGCGGCGGTGGGGGCGACGGCGCCGCCCGTGGCGCTCGCCACGCTGTCGGCCACGGGCGCGGTCTCGACCTCGACGGTCCAGTTCGCGCCGTAGGCCAGAGCGGGGGCACCAGCGGCGACGATGTCGCTGACGAAGGTGGGGTCGGTGTAGATGTAGATCAGCGCCTGCTCGCCCTCGAACACGCAGGTGCTGTACTCGCGGTCGGCGTCGACGATGCCGTCGTACTCCAGCTCACAGCCCAGGTCGGCGCCGACCTCGGCCACGTTGTCGTAGCTGGGGAGGTCGGCCGGGTCGGTGGCGCCGGAGTCCGAGCCCGTGGCCGTCGTCTCGGTGGTGTCGCCCCCGGCCGTGGTGCTGGAGCTGGCGTCGTCGCCGCCGTCGCTGCCGCAGGCGGCGAGGACGAGGGCGGTGGCGGCGAGGAGCAGAGCGAGTCGCTTCATGCCCACGATTGTGGCTGGCCGGGAGCGCGAAGTGCCAGCAGGCCCCGGCTCAGGGCTCGCAGGCGGGCGTGGTGGCGCCGGCCTCGGCCAGCAGATCGGGTAGGTCGGCACTGAAGGCCAGGGCGCCGTCGCCGTTGAGGTGGTGCGTGTCCGCGAACTGGGCGTCACCGCCGGCCCAGCCGTGGGCGTCGACGAGGACCGCGCCGGTCCGCTCGGCGAGGCGGCGGGCGGTGACGAGGAAGCGCTGGAAGTCGGCGCCCCCCTCCGGGTGGAGCTCGACGTAGTCCTGGGTGACGGGCAGGACGAGGAGCACCACCTCGACGCCGCGGTCGGCCAGTTCGGTGATGAGCCCGTCGGCCGCGTCGATCTGGGTGCCGCCCATGCGGAAGTCGTTGAGGAGCTCGGTCTGGAGCAGCCGTTGGATGCTCACCGCCCCCGTGTACTGCAGCGGGCGCCGGGAGAGACCTTCGCCGTCGGCCCCGATGATCCCCTCGATCCCGTCCGCCGACAGCCGCTCCTGACGGTCGCCGTCGCGCAGCCGCTGGATCCCGGCCCACACCTCGGCAGGGTCGCGCAGCTCGTTGCGGTACCGGAACACGTCGGAGTGCTCGACGAACGGGGCCTGGAGCCGACCGAACAGGTCGTCCCGGGACAGGGCGGCCGTCTCGTAGCTGTCGAGCGCAGACGCCGCGATCCGGGCGTTGTCGTTGAGGTCGAAGCTGGACAGGCCGAGCACCACCGTGGCGGGGTCGAGGCGGGGCTGCACCTCCTCGAGGGTCCAGCGGCGCAGGAGCGACGGGGTCGCGGCGTCGAGGGCGGCGTTGTAGGCGCTGCGGTGCGCGGGGTCGGCGGCGGTGTAGGTGCGCGGGTCGATGGCGTCGCGGGTCATCGAGTTGCCCACGAAGGCGATGTCGACGCACCCCTCGCGTCGGGCGAGACGGTCCATCTGGGCGACCTTCACCTGCGTGCTCTTGTCCGACCAGACCTGGGCTTCGGGGAGGTAGGGGCTGAAGGCTCGGGCGCCGAGCTCACCGACCACCAGGACCACGAGGATCATCGCCGCGATCACCGCGGCCACCTTCACGATGCGGATGGCGTGCTCCCTTCCTCGGTGCCGCGGCCGGCGGGTGCCGGCGCCTCGTCGGACCCCGGCACCCTACGGGCAACGGCCGCGTCGACGAGGGTCGCGATGACGAGGAGCGCGACGCTGAGCAGCACGGGCCAGTTGGTGGCGTCGAAGCGGACGGGCCAGTCGAAGTCGGCGGGGTACCGCCGGAGGACCTGAGAGAGCGTGATGTAGCCGGCCGCGCCGGCGAAGCCGAGCACTGCGCCCAGGCGCACGAGCGGAAGGCCCCAGCGCCACCGGAGCGCGGCCAGCGCGCCGAGCCCGGCCGCCACACCCCAGGCGGGTCCGCTGAAGGCGGTCGTCAGGACGAGCGCCGCGGCGGCGGCGCCGAGCGCAACGGCGAGGCGGGCCGGGCGGTCGATGCCCGCCAACGGGCTGGACCAGGTGGGCCGCATCCCCGGGTCGGCGGCATCGGCCTCGGCCTCGGCCCCGACGGTGCGCCGGCGGCGCGGGTCGACGACGAGGAGCACGAGGCAGGCGACGATCCCGAGGCCGGACAGCGCCATGGCCAGCCACACGGCCCGCTGCGGGGTCCACTCGAGGCGCACGGAGAGGTCGCCGCCCTCTGCGGAGGGGGTGACCAGCCAGCCGTTGGCGTAGCCGTTGACCAGGGTGGACTCGCCGAGGTCGCCGCCACCGTCGCCGGTCACCGAGGCGGTCCACCCCGGGTTCCAGCTCTGGCCGAGCACGAGCCAGAAGTCGTCCTCGGGCTCGACGACGGTGAGGTCGGCGTCGACGAAGCCCTCGTCGTCGACGCGCACCTCGGGGCCCGGCGCGTGCGGTACCTCGTCGAGGCCCGGGTCGCCGCCGGCGAGCGAGTGCAGCTGGAGGTCGTCGACGTCGACGCCCGTCTCGTTGCCCGGGGCCGTTCGCAGGATGCTCTCGCCGTCGGGCAGGGTCAGGTCCCGCGTCGCGCCACAAGGCGCCAGCGCGAGCGGACGCCGGGCGACGGCGTCGTCGCTCGTCCCGAGCACACGCACCGCGACGGGGTCGCCCCCCACGGCCAGGAGATCCCTCCGGCACTCGTCGGACACGTCCTCGTCGGGCGCGCCGACCTGGATGCCGGGGAGCCCGACCTCGGCCAGGCCCACCGGCAGCGGGAGGGGCGCGTTGCCGTACCAGTCCTGGGTGAGGAGGGGGTCGACGCCGCTGAGTGTGACGCGGAAGGAGCGGCCCTCCATCGGGTCGAACGTGACGGGGACGTCGACGGTGGCGCCGAGCTCGTCAGCCCGTTCGATCGTGGGCAGGTCCACCGTGGCGGTCGCACCCTCGTCGTTGGTGATGGTGAGCTGCGTGGGCAGCGAATGGTGGTCGTCGGCCACGACCTGGAGGTCCAGGTGGTCGACCGTGGTGGGCTCGGCCACCGTGTATTGCACCCAGGCGCCCTGGGGGGTCTCGTAGGGGGACTCCCATGCGGTGGCGGGGTCGCCGTCGATCGCGCTCGAGGCGCGGGCGCTGAGCTTGCCGGCGAGATGGGCGGACGAGCGGGCCGTGACCCCGCCCTCGGCGGCGTCGGGCAGGCCGACGAGGGCGTCGACGACCTCGTCCGGCGCCTGGGCCGAGATGCGGGCGGTGCCGTCGAGCGAGAAGGAGCGGCCGGCGGGGAGGTCGATGATGCGGTCCATCGCCTCCTCCTCGTCGGTGCGCACGGGCTCGGCCGGGTTGGTGCGCTGGCGGGAGAACAGGAAGGACAGGGGGTGGTCGATGGACGACGGGCCCGCCGCCTCGAGCAGGTCGGTCGGCGGCCGGACGAGCTCGTCCACGGTGAGGTCGGCGAGGCCGATCTCGGCGAAGCCCACGGGGCTGAGGCCGGTGTACTTCACCCGGGACCCCACGCTGTCCGCGGTGATCTCCACCGTGAGGTGCGAGAAGGTCCGCTCGGGGAACTCGACCGTCTGGCCCTCGCCCGACAGGGATCTGTCGTCGAGGGTGGCGTCGACGGCGTCGCCTCCGTCGAAGCGCAGCTCGACGCCCGTGATGGACCGATTGCGCACACCCGACTGCGGCTGGAGGAACGAGATGCGGTCGGTGGTGAGAGGCTCGTCGAGGTCGATCTCGAGGCGCTCGCCCTCCACCTCGGAGAAGGCCCCCACCCGCCAGGCCGTCTCGGGGTCACCGTCCATGGCCTGGGCGGCACGGTCACCCGGGGTGTAGGTGATGGGGTTGCCGTACCGGGTGGCCGAGATGGTGGCGCCACCGCGGTGCTCCGCGACCGTGAAGGCGTCGTCGGCGGTGTCGGGGAACACCTCGAGCCGGTTGTCCCCCGGGTCGTCGACGAGCGGCTCCTCGCCGGCGCGCTCGGTGTAGCCCTCGTTCTCGCGCACCGCGCTCCACCGGCGCGCCCGCTTGCGGTTGGAGTCGGTGACCACCAGCTCGGCGTCGTCGTCGATGCGGGCGTCGAGCGCCGCGGGGTCGTCCTGGAACGAGCCCGAGTAGAAGATGGCCTGGTTCACGTCGACCATGCCGGCGGCCGCGGCTTGGACGAGACCGTCGCCGTCACCGGCGAGCAGCATCGGCCGATCGCGGGGGACGGCGCGGATGATCGGTTCGGGGTCCTCGACCGGGTAGACCGCCACCGGCGTCGGTTCGGGCAGGTCGGGGTCGGTCCCGAGCTCCACCTCGTCGATCAGGGGAAGGGAGGGCCGGGCCCGGTTCGGTGCCTCGGCCGAGCCGTACCCGGTCGGCGCTCCCAGTCCGGGGGTGGTGTTCATCAGGCGGTAGGTGGCACGGGGCCGGGGGGTGCGGTAGCGCTCGTAGGCCAGGTCCGAGCGGAGCACCACGTCGCCGACGCCGAGCAGGCGGGCGATCGGCGCCACCGCGTCCGGGTCGAGGGTGTCCTCTTGGAGGGGGCGGTCGAGGGCGTTCAACAGGTTGGCCGAGGGATGCGAGCCGTAGGGGATCAGCTCGCGGGCCACGTAGGGGCGGTCCATCAGTCCGGGCGTGATGGGGTCGACGGTCGTGCCCCAGCGGTACGCGGCGAAGTCGGTGCCGGGGAGCTCGAGCACCCGGGTGGCGTGGTCGCCGGCGTCGAGGGCCGCCGCCGCCTCGTGCCAATAGGCGGGGACGTCCTCGTCCCGGTCGAGGTTGCGGTCGACGAGGTTGCCGCCCCACGTCGCCGGCATGTTGGCAAGCACCAGGAACACCGCGAGCAACCCGGCGGGCACGGCCAGGCGGGGGAGCGCCCGCCCGAGGGCGTTCACGCCGGCACCGAGCAGGACGGCGGTGCCGAGCACGATCAGGGGCACCGCCCGGGCGGTGCTGCGGAAGGCGAGGCCGGCGTCCAGGTTGGTGAAGTCCCGGAAGATGCGACCGGCCGGCGAGGGATCGGCGTAGGGGTGGCCGCCGATGCCGACGACGACGCCGACCGCGATCAACAGCACGAAGAAGGCTCGATGGCGGAAGCGGGTGACCAGTGCCGAGACGAAGGCCAGGATCGGGAGCCCGTAGCTGAGGGGCGCGCCCCAGCTCATGTAGCCGATGCTCGGCAGGATCCACTGGCCGAACTTGTCGTTCCCGTAGAAGAACCAGTAGCCGAGGCCCCGGAGCAGCTCGGGAGCCGAGGACGTGACCGCGACGGCCTGGTACGTCTCGGTGTAGCGGAGGATGGGGATGCCGAAGCTGCCCTGGAGGGCCAGGCCGGCGACCCACCACAGCGAGGTGACCACCGTCAGGACGCCGATGCGCACCACCGCGCCCACCGCCTGTCTGACGGGGACCTCCCGCTCGAAGGCGACGGCCCACACCACCCACAGCAGGGGGCCCAGCCCGACGAGGATCAACGACGTGGCGTTGATGGCGCCCACCGTCAGGACGACGAGGGCGAACAGCGCCGGGTGCCGCCACCCGCCGTGGCGCAGCGACCGGGCGGTGAGGGCGACGAGCCAGGGGAGGGCGGCCCAGGGGAGCAGGATCACCGAGAGGCGGGCGGCGTAGGCCAACAGGTAGGGGCTGAGGGCGTAGGCGAGCGCGGCGACGATCAGGCCGAGGTCCCACCGCCGGGTGGCCCACGCCCCGGTGGTTCGCCGCGACGGCAGGGCGTCCCAGTGGAGCGAGCGGAGCAGGTAGAGCACACCCGCGCCGGCGGAGAACAAGATGGTGCCGAGCCAGAGGCGCTGAGCGACCCAGTCGGGGAGGCCGACGGCGTCGAGGGCCCAGTAGAAGGGCCCCAGCGGCCACAGGTAGCCGATGTTCTGGTGGGTGACGGTGCCGAGACCGATGCCCGGGTCCCACAGGAACGGCGCGTCGTGGAGGAGTCGTCCGGGATCGAGGTAGAGGTAGGTCTTGGTGTCGGCGCCGACGCGGCCGGGCTTGGTGAAGAGCAGGGGCAGGTAGGTGACGGCGGCGAGCACCAGCAGCGGGACCGCCGCCACCAGGCGGGCGCCCCAGGTCCCGCCGGCGGCCCCACGGACCTGCGGTTGCTCGCCGGCGGGGCGCGCCGGGCGGTCCACCGAGGTGGGGGAGTCGGCGCTCATGGGAGGTTCGGGCACGCGGGCAGGGAGGGGATGCGTCGACTCCGTCGGGGCTGCGGACGGCCGGAGGACGGGCGGGAGCCACCGCGCCGAGAGCCGTCGCCGGGGACGCCATGGTACTCCCGGCCCCCTGAGTAGGATGGCGCGCCGTGCCCGAACGCCTGCGGTCCTTCCCCGCCCTGTTGGTGGCCATCGTCGGGCTCGCGTTCGCGGTGCGGGTGCTCGCCACCCTGGCCGGGTACCAGAACCTCCCGCTGGGCCTCGACGACAACAACTGGTACCACACCCAGAGCCTGCTGCTGGCCGACCACGGCGACCTCTACGACCCCTTCGCCTGCCTCGACTCGGTGCGCGAGCCGGGCATGAGCAACGACCAGGCCGTGGCGCTCTGTCGAGAGGAGGGCGTGCTCGAGCCGTCCGCCGGGCACCCGCCGGGCTACCTCGTCTACTTGGCCGGTGTGGCGAAGCTGGGCTTCGAGACGACGCTCGAGCAGCGCATCGCCGGGTGCCTGCTCGGCGCGCTGGCGGTGGGGTTCGTCGGTCTCGTGGGGCGCCAGGTGGCCGGACGCCGGGCCGGGCTGATCGCCGCCTTCCTCGCCGCCGTGTACCCCAACCTCTGGATCAACGACGGCCTCATCCTTTCGGAGTCGCTCTACACGGTGCTCGTGGGCGTGGTGCTGCTGCTCTGCTACCGCCTCTGGCGCGCGCCCACGTGGGGTGCCGCCGCGTGGTTGGGCGTGGCGATCGCCGCGGCCGCCCTCACCCGATCGGAGGGCCTCACCTTCCTGGCCTTCGTGGTGCTCCCCCTCCTGGTGGTGCTGCCGGGGATCACCTGGGGCCGCAAGGCCGGGCTGGCCATGGTCACTGGGGTGGTCACCCTCGCGCTGATGGCCCCCTGGGTGGCGCACAACCTGGGCCGCTTCACCGAGCCCGTGTACCTGGCGTCGGGCACCGGTCGGGTGATGGCCTACGGCAACTGCGACGCCACGTACTACGGCGACAAGCTCGGCTACTGGGACGACAGCTGCACCCTGAAGGACTTCCCCGACGGTGACGAGTCCGTCGTCGACTCGGCCCACCGGGAGCTGGCCACCGACTACATGTCCGAGAACACCGGGCGGCTGCCCGTGGTGGTGGCCGCCCGCATCGGGCGCATGTGGAGCGTGTACGCCCCCATCCAGGGCGCCAACCTCGACATCCTCTTCGAGCGTCGGGGAGCGGTCCCGGTCCGCACCGGCCTCGCCATGTACTACGGCCTGCTCGCGCTTTCGGTCGTGGGCCTCGTGGTGCTGTTCAAGCGCAAGGTCACGATCATCCCCTTCGTGGGCATCGCCCTGATGATCACCTTCACCGCGGCGGCGTCGTTCGGGGTCACCCGGTACCGGACCCCGGTCGACCTGATCCTGCCCATCCTGGCGGCCGTGGCGCTCGACGCCTGGTGGCGCCGGCGGCGGGGCGAGGCCATGGACGTGGTCGAGCCGGGTGACGTGGTCGCACCGGAGGCGACGGGCCCCGGCGAGGGTGGCGGAGCGGTCGACGCCGAGACGGCGACCGACACGGCGGACGGGGTCGGCGACGAGGCCGAACCCGAGCCCGTCGGCGTCCCCGTCGAGCGGTGAGTCCGGCCGCCACCACCGAGGCGTCGTCCGACGAGGTGCCGCCGGCCGACGGGTCCGCGGGCGACGGCCCTCCGAACGACGGCTTCACGGAGGGCCCCCGCGAGCAGCGCGCCCGCTTCCGCTACCGGCTCGGCCTGGCCGTCATCGCCCTCGTAGCCCTCGCCGTGCGGTGGGTGGAGATCCTGTTCGTGCGCCCCGAGTGCGGGCCCGACGGGGAAGGCCCCGCCGGGTGCGTGGCCATCGTGGCCGGCATCAACGACCCCCTCTACGTCCACCTCCAGGGCAAGGCCATCGCCGAGGGCCACTGGTTCGTCGACCCGCTGTGGCTGCGGTCCACCGGGGAGGCCGTGGCCAGCGCCCAGAAGCCGCCGCTGTACCCCTTGCTGCTCGGGCTCGCCTCGTCGCTCGGGCTGACGAGCATCACGGCCCACCGGCTCTTCTCCGGGGTGCTGGGCGTGGTCTCCGTGCTGCTCATCGCGATGGCGGCGCAGCGCATCGGAGGGCGCCGGGCGGGTCTGGCCGCAGGGGCGATCGCGGCGGTCTACCCGATGTTCTGGGTGAACGACCTGCTGCTCCAGACCGAGTCGGTGTTCGCCGGTGTCGCGGCCATCGTCCTGCTGGTGGCCTACCGCTTCTGGCGGGACCCGACGACGGCCAACGCCGTCTGGCTGGGGCTCGCCGTCGGGCTGGCCACGCTGACGCGCGCCGAGTCTGCGCTCCTCGGCGTGTTCCTGGTGCTGCCCCTGGCGCTGCGGGCCACCGACCTGCGCTGGCGGGACCGCTTCGTGCGACTGGGCGTGAGCGGCCTCGCCGCCGTCGTCCTCGTGTCGCCCTGGGTGCTCTGGAACCTCTCCCGCTTCGAGGAGCCGGTGTACGTCTCCACGGGCGCCGGCGCAGTGCTCAACACGGCCAGCTGCGACCAGACGTACTTCGGCGACAACCTCGGGTACTACGGCGAGTGCTTCGACCTCGCGACCGTGCCGTCGGCCACGCAGCGCCGCATGTGCGAGCGGATCGGGCTCGAGGCGGGGTGCTTCGCCGACCCCGAGCAGTTAGAGCGGGTGCAGGCGTCGCTCCAGGATCGCGCCGTCTACGACGAGTCCGAGCGCGAGCTCATCGCCCGCGACCAGGCCGCCGCCTACATCGCCGACCACACCTCCCGGCTCCCGGTGGTCATGGTGGCCCGTGTGGGCCGGATGTGGGACCTGTACCGCCCCGACCAGAACGTGCGCTTCAACGACCAGCTCGAGGGCCGTGGCGAGCGCGCCTCCCAGGCCGGGCTGGTGCTCTACTACCTGCTCTGGCCCGCCGCGGTGTGGGGCGCGGTCTGCCTGTACCGGCGCCGGGTCACCCTCATCCCCCTGGTGGCGCCCATGCTCGTGATCACCGTCACGGCGGCCCTCGCCTTCGGCACCACCCGCTACCGCATCCCGGCCGACGTCGCCCTCGTGGTGGCCGCGGGCGTCGGGATCGGCGCCCTCCTCTCCCGTCGACGGGACCCCAGCGGCCAAGATGGAGGTCCGGAGACCGAGGTGGACCGATGACCGACGCAGCAGACGACGTGACGCGCCCCGTGGCGGAGGAGCACGCCCGCAACACCGAGCTGCTCAACGCCGAGCTGCCCGACAAGCGCTTCGACGGCCCCGACTACCTCGAGTGGCTCTACGACCGGAACCCCGAGGGCGGCGGCATCTACGAGGGGGTCGACGAGGAGGGCCGGCGCATGGCCCACTACGCCCTCATCCCGCAGCGCTGGCGCAACGCCGGCGGTCCTGCCTTCGTGTGCTTCTCGCTCAACGCCGTCACCCGCTCGGGGGCCCAGCGCAAGGGCTACTTCGTGCAGATCGGCCACCGCATCTACGAGCGGGCCCGGGTGCAGGGCGCCAAGGGGATCCTGGCGGTGCCCAACGAGAAGTCGACGCCGGGCGCCCTGAAGTACCTCGGCTACCGCTTCCTGGGGCCCCTCCCGGTGCGGGTGCTGCCGCCGCTGGGCTCGACCAAGGGCTTCGAGAGCCGCGCCGTGGACGAGGCCTGGCTGGCGTCGGACGAGTTCGCCGACCTCGCGGGCGGCGTCGACCAGCACGCGGCATCGGGGTGGACCCAGGCCTGGACGCCCGAGCAGCTGCGGTGGCGCCTCGGCCAGCCCCGTGGCGACTACGTCGTGCACGTCAGCGACGACCTGCTCGTGGTCTCGGTCGAGCACCGCTTCCTCGGCCTGCCCTTCGCGGTGATCCTCAAGTTCCTGCCCCGGCGGCCCCTCGCCGACGGCGAGACGGTGTCCTCCCGCGGCGCGATCGCCGCCGCCTGCCGCTACCACCGCGCGCCGGCGGCGGTCTACGCCGGCTTCAACGTGCACGTGCGCGTGCGGGGTGTGCGTCCGCCCCGGCGGCTCCAGCCCGCCCCGTTGAACCTGTTGTTCCGTAGCCTGTCCGACGAGGTCCCGCAGGAGACCTTCACCCTCGACACCTACGAGTTCCTCGACTTCGATGCCTACTGACACCGCGCGGTCGCGGGGCGGCGACCGCGCTCCGGTGACCTTCAGCTTCGACATCGAGCCCCACCGGCCCGATCCCTCCGAAGACACCAGCTATCCGGAGGTGACGCGGCGCGTCTACGCCTGGCTCGCCGACCGCGGGATCCGCGGCACCGTCTTCGTGGTGGGGACGACCGCCGTCGCCCACCCCGAGCTCGTCACCGAGGCGGTCGCCGCCGGCCACGAGGTCGGCCTGCACTCGTGGGACCACACCCCGCTCACGGAGCTGTCCCCGGAACGCTTCACCGAGGAGACCCGTCGCGGCAAGGAGCTGCTGGAGAGCCTCACCGGCGCACCCATCGTCGGCTACCGCGCCCCCACCTTCTCGCTGGTGCGCGAGACGGCCTGGGTCCCCGACATCCTCACCGAGCTCGGCTTCACCTACTCGTCGAGCGTCCTGCCCGCCCGCAGCCCGCTGCACGGCTTCCCGGGCCTGCCCCGTGACCCGTTCACCTGGCCGAGCGGCCTGGTCGAGCTGCCGTGCCCCATCGCCAAGCTGGGCCCGGTGGCGGCGCCGTACATGGGCGGCGTGTACCTGCGGGTCCTGCCGTGGCCCCTGGTGAAGCTGACCTGGCGCCTCAACGGCGGGGGCCCGGCCCCCCTCACCTACTGCCACCCCTACGACTTCGACACCGAGGAGCCGTTCTGGGTGGTGCCGGGCACCGGCCGCCTCGGCAGCCGCCTGCTGTGGATCGGCCGGCGCACGATGTTCGACAAGCTCGACAAGCTCTTCGCCGACGGCGCCGGCCCGCCCCTGTGCGAGCTGTTGCACACCGCCGACCCCGCCGGCGCCCACGTCCTACCAGGAGTGATGTGATGCCAGACAGCAACGCTGCGGAGCGGAGCGGAGCGGCTCCGGGCACCCGAGTCGGATCCCGAAGGGGCGCCGACGAAGGAGGCGCAAAGCAGGAGGCTCAGCTGGAGATGGTGCACCGCCTGCCCGAGGCGAAGGTGGTCAACCGCATCGACTACGTGTCGGGCCTGGCCCGGGGCAAGCGGGTGATCCACGTCGGCTTCGTGGACGCGGGCTACGAGGACATGCAGGCGGCCACGGGCACGTGGTTGCACGAGCACCTGGCCGCGGTGGCGACCTCGATCGTGGGCATCGACGTCGACGAGGCCGGGGTCGAGCGGGCCAAGGCCCGGGGCTACGAGGCCTATGTGGCCGACGGGCGCCAGCCCGACATGTTGGCCTCGCTCGGCATCGAGCCCGCCGAGCTGCTCATCGCCGGCGAGGTCATCGAGCACCTCGACGACCCCGGCTCCTTCCTCGACGGCCTCCACGGCCTGCTGGCGCCCGGCGGCACCCTCGTGCTGACCACTCCCAACGCGTCCGGCCTGCTCAACGGCTTCGCGGCCATGGCCGGCGCCGAGATCAACCACCCCGACCACGTCGTGCTGTTCAGCTGGCGCACCCTCACCAACCTGCTCGCCCGCCACGGCTGGGAGCACGTCCGCACCGCCACCTACGTGCCCGCGGTGAAGCAGGCCAAGGGCCAGGGCCTGTCCGGCCGCGTCCTCGGCCTCGCCGGGCGCTTCGTGCTCTTCCTCGAGCGCAGCATCGGCAAGGGCTGGGCACCCTTCGTGGCCGACGGCCTCATCGTCGAGTCCCGGCCCGCAGCGGACCGCGCCGCCTGAGCCTCGCGCCGGCGATCGCCTCAGGGCTCGGGGTCGGGCTCCTGGGTCTCGGCGCGGAGCAGGGCCAGCTCCTCGGCGAGGGTGCGGGTGCGGTCCTCCAGGCGGCTGAGCTCGTAGGAGAAGTGCACGATCACCACGAACAGGAAGGCGATCGCGGCCATGAAGATGATGGCCGGCTCGTAGCTGATGCCCACGACGTCGCTGATGGGCACGAGGACGTCCGGATAGATGGCGAAGCCCACCATGGCGGCGCCGACGCCGAGCCAGAGCAGGGCGTACTTGCCGCGCAGCTGACCCCGGCGCACGAGACGCAGCAGGAACAGCAGGGTCAGGGCCGTCAGGACGGCGACGAGGATCCGCCCGCCGATGCTCATGGCGTGGACGTCGTCGACCGGCTGTGTCGGGTCTTCTCCACCCAGGAACAGTGCCACCCGGAGGATCACGCCGTCGCCTCCGGCGCCGCGCTGTCGGCCGGCGGCGGGCTCGGCCGACGGGACCGGGGTGCGGCGGCGAGGAGCACGACGAACAGCCGCAGGTAGTGGTACACGAGGCGCCAGGTGCGGTTGGACGGCGCGCCCAGCTCACGGTTGCGCATGGTGACGGGCACCTCGACCACCTCGTAGCCGGCCCGCACCGTCGAGAACAGGGCCTCGACCGACTCCATGTACTCGGCCGGGTAGGTGTCGGCGAAGAACTCGAGCACGGGCCGGGAGAAGGCCCGGAAGCCCGAGCTGGTGTCGCTGAAGTCCTTCCCGGCGATCCGGCGCATGGTCACGGTGAGGACGCCCATGGCGGCCTTGCGGAGGCGGCCGACGTGGTAGCCCGGCGGGCGGCCGTCGACGAAGCGGCTCCCGACCACCATGTCGGCGCCGGCGTCGAGCCCGGCGAGGAGGGCGGGCACCTCGTCCGGGTGGTGCTGGCCGTCGGCGTCGAACTGCACGCCGCGCGGGTAGCCCTTGCGCACGGCGTAGCGGAACCCGGTGCGCAGGGCGCCGCCGATGCCGAGGTTGTAGGGGAGCTGGAGGACGACGGCACCGCCGGCGCGGGCCACCGCCGCCGTGCGGTCCGACGAACCGTCGTCGATGACCACGACGTCGGCGTCCGGGTAGGCCTGGGCCAGCTCCGCGAGCACGCCGGGGAGGGCCTCCTCCTCGTTGAAGGCGGGGATGATGAACAGCAGCTCCGCCGGCCCTCGAGTGGTCATGAGGGCGCCACGCTACCGGCCTCCTGACCCTCCCGGCGCCGCCGGAGGACGGCATCGAGGGCGGCGGCGGCGAGGACCACGACGGCCACCTCGGCCGGGACCCGGAACCGCACCAGCCCGTAGAAGGCGACCGCGGTCACGGTGATGACCACCGCGGTCATCACCAGGGGCAGGACCATGCGGCCTCGACGGTGCAGCAGGACCGCGCCGTAGACCGACGCGGGGACCATCGCCCACCACATCACCCAGCCCCACCACGACGCCCAGCCCTCGCGGCCCTCGCCCGTGGTGGCGAGGTCTCCCTCGCTGTAGGCCACCATCTGGCCGGGCGCGTAGACCCCCCAGATGCGCCCGACACGGGCCGCGGCCACGATCGGGAAGCGCTGCTTGTGGTTGAGGACGTAGTCGATGCCCGCCGTGCGGAAGGCGGCCGCCACCTCCGACTGGTCGGCGCAGGACCAGGCGTCGTCGGGCTCGGGCACGCAGCCCTCGTGCACCGGCGGTGGCGTGGTGATCGGCACCGTGAAGGGGCAGGCGAACGACCAGAGCCCCACCCCGTCGCCGTAGTAGGTGGTGTCGCAGTTGGCGCCCAGGATGGTGAGGCCGTCGTTGGTGGACAGCAGCACGGGCTTCTCGAAGCGGGTGATATTGTACGCGCTCCACGGCACGACGACCGCCACGGCGCACACCCCGGCCACGGCCACCACGCCGAGCCGCTGCCAACGGGAGCGATCGCCCGTGAACCAGACCGTGGGCAGGACCACGAAGGGAAGGAGGAAGGCGGACTCGGCCCGGGCGAGGATGGCCACCCCGCAGAGCGCCCCGATCACCGCGAGCCGCCCCACCGTGTAGCGACCCTGCGCCCGGTAGAGCGTGAGGAACACCCCGACGATGGTGAGGGTGGCGATGGACTCCGACATGACCACGCCGTCGTTGAGCCAGAGGTTGGGATAGACCGCGGCGAGTCCGGCGGCGAGCAGGCCGACGCGACCTCGGCCGCTCACGGTGCGCCCCAGGATCCCGATGCCCGCCACCGTGAGGGTGCCGATCACGGCCATCGCGAGGCGCTGGGCCAGGAGGCTGGTGCCGAACACCCAGGCCACGGGGGCCATGGTGAGGGCGGTGAGGGGCGGATGGTCCGCGGCCGGGCCACCGTCGAAGGGGTGTACGAAGCCCCGCCCCTCGGCGAGGCGGATGGCCTGGTTGGCGTAGTAGATGGCATCGCCGATGGCCGGCTCGTCCCGCTTGAACACGAGGATGTAGGCCACCCGCGCCACGAGGGCGCCCAAGGCGATGACCACCAGCCACCGGAAGAAGCGGCCTCGGGGCAGGTCGTCGTGCTCGTCGGACCGGCCGGACGGCACGCCTGGGAGGTCGGGACGGCCGGGCTCGTGGCCCTCGTCGGACGGGTCGACGTCGACGGTGCTGCTCGCGGTCCGGTCGCTCACCCGGGCTCGCCTCCTGGCTCGGAAGGGGACCCCGGGAGGCTAGCGGTCGCGCGATCGACGCCCGGGAGGGTGGCCGCGACCACCAGCACCACCATGGCAAGCGCCGGGCGGTGGGCGGCGGCCACCGTGGAGACCCAGCCGAAGCCGGCCAGGCTGTCCAGGCGGGCCTGGCGCACGACCACGGCCGAGGTCACGAGGGCGAGGCCCGCCAGACCGGCTGCGGCCACCAGACGCGAGCGCCGTACCCAGACGAGGGGGAGCGAGACCGCGAGGACGACGAGGCCCCACACCGGGGCCACCACCAGCGTCGCGGTCACGGTGGCGACGGCCCAGACGACGTGGTGGCGGCGCCGGTCGCGCTCCCACGGCCAGGCGAGGGGCGGTCGGTCCTCGTCGGCGGGGGAGCCGTCGGTGGCCGGGCGGCGGCGGTCGATCACCACGAGCACGATGCAGGCGACGAATGCCGCGAGGGACAGGGCCAAGGCGCCCCACGTCCAGCGTTGTGGTCGCCACTGCAGCTCGACGGTGGTGGGCTGATCCGAGGCGGGGAGGAACCACCCGTTCATGCCGCCGCTGACGAGCTCGGGCTCGCCGAGCGACCGGCCGTCGGCGGTAGCGCTCCAACCGGGGTTCCAGCCCACGCCCTGATCGAGCCAGCAGCCCTCGGGGCAGGGTCCGACGGTGACGGTCTGATGGGCTCGTCCGCCTTCGGCGGTGACCTCGGGTGCGGCCGGGATCGGCGCGGCCACGGCCTGCTCAGCGGCCTCGTTGGTCAACACCACCCGGTCGACGTCGAGGCCCGTCGTGGCGCCTGGGGTGCTCGCCACCTCGTGGGTGCCGGCGTCGAGGGCGAGGCGCTCGCCGGCCGCGGGGCCGCACCGGGTGACGTCGAGGGGGTCACCGGCGAACGCGGCCTCGGTGGTGCCCCGGAAGCGCAGGGGGACCGGCTCGCCGTCGACCGACAGGAGGTCGTCACGACAGCCCGTGTCGAGGCGCCCCGGGAGGGGGTCGGCGGCCAGACCGGGGCCCGCCAACTCGGCGATCCCGCTGGGAAGGAGGGTGACCTCTCCGTAGCGGCGGTCCACGGTCGTGGCGCCCTTGGTGCCCGTGATGGTCACGGTGAGCGGCCCGTCCTCGTCGGCCAGCGCCCCGGGGTCGATGCGGGTCGTCCCGTCGGCGGCGGCGGGGTCGAGGGGCACGGTCTCGTGGACCCCACCCCGGGAGAGCTCGACCTCGGAGACGGCCGCGACGTGGTTGCCGCGGGCGATCTCGAGCTCGAGCTCGCCGAGGCGCCCCGAGGTGGGGACGGTCAGCGTGGGCCCGGCCCCGACGGCGAACGGCGTCAGCCAGGCGGTGTCGGGGTCGCCGTCGACCGCGGCCCAGCCCCCGGCGGCGGGGTCGCCGGCCAGGTGCTCGCTGCTGGTGGCGGTCCGCACCCCGAAGAGGTCGGCGAGGACGACGTCCGACGCCCGCCGATCGAGGCGTCCCGTCGTGGCGACCGCCAGCTCCTGGGGTGCCCCGAGGGTGAAGGAACGGGTCAGCGTCCGCTCGGGGTCGCCCCGCCAGCGGTCGAGGGGATCGGTGCGCAGGCGGGTCAGGACGAGGGCGAGCGGGGTGTCGGGGCCGGCGGCCTCGAGCACGTCCGTGGGCAGCTCGACGACCTCCTGGGTGGGGCCGAGCGCGGTCGTCACCTCGGCGAAGCCGACGGGTCCCTGGTTGGGGTAGGCCGCGGCAGGCGCGACGTTCGTGCCGGTGATCTCGAGCTGCCACCAGTCGGCGGGCGCCTCCAAGGCGACGGGCTGGCCCTCACCCGTCCGGGACGCCTCGGTGAGGGGGATGGTGCGATCCTCTCCCGAGGACGTCGTGAGGCGCACCTCGGTGATCCAACGGGAGGCGTGGGGGATCCGGGCCTGGAGCACGGTGAACGCGTCCACGGGCTCGTCGGCGTCGATGCGCAGGCGCTGGCCGAGCGGGTCGGCCCGGTCGGCGACCACCCAGGCCGTGGCCGGGTCGCCGTCGATCGCCATGGCCGCCCGCACCTCGGGGCGGTACGCGTTGGGCTCGCCGTAGGCGCTCGCCGTTGCGCGGAGCGGCCCCACCTGGTGCGCCGTGGTCACGTTCGCCTCGCCCTCGTCGGGGAACACCTCGAGGCGGTGGTCGGCGGCGTCCTCCTCGAGCAGGCCGTCGTGCTCGCCGTCCTCGGTGAAGCCCCAGACGTCCTGGCTGCCCCGCCACTGGCGGGCCCGCACGCGGTTGCTGTCGGTGGCCACCACCAGGTCGGCCTCGTCGACGGCCGCGTCCAGGTCGTCGGTGGCGGCGGCGTAACGGATCGTGCGGTGGCCGTCGACGAGCCCGGCGGCGGCGGCGTCGACCACGCCGTCCCCGCTGCCGGACACGACCACGGTGCCGACGCCGGCGCGCACGATGGGCTCGGGGTCCTCGACGGGGATCAGCGCGAGCGGGGGCACGGCCTCGCCCAGCGTGCCCTCGGCCTCGAGCGCGAGCGCCTCCTCGTCGACCATCGCCGCGGCCGCCGGGGCCGTGGGCGCCAGGTTGGGGGCGGCGTCCCCGTAGGGGACCGGCACCCCCAGGCCGTCAGCCGCCTCGCCGCCGTTGCCGAGGAGGGACCACGTGGGCTCGGGGCGGGGGGTCTGGTAGCGCTCGAAGGCCGTCTCGGGCGTGACCAGGACGGTGTCGGCCCCGAGCAGGCGGGCCACGGGTCCGATGGCGGCCCGCTCGGCCACGCCCGCCTGGAAGCGGTCGTCGAGGGCGTACAGGGTGTCCATCGCGGCCGGGCTGCCGAGGGGCAGGAGGTCGCGGGTGACGAGCGGACGTTCGCTCACGCCCGGAAGCACAGGATCGACGGTGTGGCCCCACCGGTAGGTCGAGAACTCCATCCCCGGGACCTGCAGGACGCGGTACCCGTCGGGCATCGCGTCGAGGTCACGGCCGGCCTCGGTCCACCACGACGGGACGTCCTGGGGGCGGTCGAGGTCGGGGTCCACGAAGCGCCCGGTCCACGCCGGCGGCAGGTTCAGGACGGCCAGCACGACGACGGCGGCGCCGGCCAGCGCGCCCAGCCGGGCGCGGTGGCGGGCCAACGCGGTGACCAGCGCACCGGCGCCGAGCGCCAGCGCGAACACCGCCATCGGAACGGCACGGGTGCTCGAGCGCAGTGCGAGCACGAGGGTCGACCGGGAGGAGCCCGCCAGGGCGGAGCCGAGGGGGGAGGGGTCGTCGATGGGGTAGGCGCCGACGGCGAGCAGGACCCCGGCGGCGAGGCAGAGGGCCGCGAAGCGACGCTGGGACCAGCGCACCACCACCAGCCCGGTCACTCCCACCAGGACGAGGGCGAAGCCCATGGCGAGCAGGAGGGGGCTCTCCTGGTACGCCCGGGACGCCGTCGTGGCCGCGGTGACCGGGTCGCCGACGTAGAAGAGCCAGTACCCCAGGCCCCGCAGCACCTCCGTGCTCACCGCGGTGGACGAGACCGCTTCGAGGGTCTCGCTGAAGGAGAGCGCGGCGGCGCCGTATCGGGCCTGCACGGCGAGTGCCGTCATCCACCACAGCGACACCGCCAGGCTGAGGCCGCCGAGCGTGACGACCGTGCGCCCGGCTCGCCGCCACGAGATGACGTCACGGGCGGCGGCGTCGATCAGCCACAGGAGCGGCACCGGCGCGATCATCAAGAGGGCGGTGGCGTTGATGCCCCCGACGGTGGCGACGACGAGGGCGAAGAGGGCGGCGTCGCGTCCGGGGGACCGACCGGTGGGCGCGCGGGTGGCGGCGCCGATGGTGAGCCCCACCAGCCACCCCAGGGCGGCCCACGGCAGGAGCAGCACCGAGGTGCGCGAGAGGTACGGCAGCACGTACGGCGACAGCTGGTACACCACGGCGGCGACGAGCGCGGCGGTGGGGGCGAGGCCCAGGCGCCGCGCGCACCAGCGCAGGCCGGCGCCGGCCGCGAACAAGATGGTGCCCAGCCAGAGCCGGTGGGCGATCCAGTCGGGCACGCCCACCCGCTCGAACAGCCAGTAGAACGGCCCGCTGGGCCAGAGGTACCCGATGATCTGGTGCGGGACCCACCCGGCGAACTGGCGGGTGTCGAACGACCACAGGGCGTCGCCCATCTGTCGCCCGGGGTCGAGGTAGAGGTAGAGCTTGGTGTCCGCCGGGATGCGCCCCGGCGCGGCGGTGAGGGCGGGGACGTAGGCGAGCAGCGCCAGGCCCGCGAGCTCGAGCGCGGAGCGACGGCGGCCCGCGATCACGGGATCGCGCCGTAGACCCCGTAGAGGGCGGTGAGCGTCACCAGCCCGGCGGCGCAGAGCGCGATCAGCAGCGTCCAGCCGTCGTGGGCCCAGCTGGTCTCGTCGTCCTCGGGCCACCACGCGCCGGCCGAGAGGAAGAGCGGGAAGGCGGTGTAGACGAAGCGGGGCCGGGCGGTGACCGTCTCGGGGATGAGCATCAGCGCCAGGACGACGGCCACATAGGCGACCATCGGCCACGGCAGCCGCTTCTTCCACGCCGTGTAGAGCAGGGCGAACATGGCGAACAGCGACGTGGTGGTGAGCACGTCGGTGGGGGAGTTCAGGGGATGGGTGAGGAACCCGAACGTGTCCTGGAGGGCGGTGGCGCCGAAGCTGGTGCCCTCGGCCCAGGCCTCGGTCTGCACCCGGAACCAGGCCCAGTTCTCGTCGGTGTGGACCCGCAGGTACCACTGGAAGGCGATGAAGCCGAGCGGGGCGAGCGCGGGGGCGATGAGCGAGCGCCACTCGCGGTCCTGCCAGATGGCGATGAGGGCGGCCACCCCACAGGCGGCCACGAGGGCCACGCCGTTGGGGCGCGTCGCGGTGGCGAGGGCGGCGAAGATGCCCGCCAACAGCCATTGGCGCTTGTACAGGAACAGCAGGCACGCGGCGGCGAGCGCGATCAGGAGCGCTTCGCTGTAGGCGAAGCTGAGCACGAAGGCCCCGGGGAACATGGCCATCAACACCATGGTCCGCTCGGCGGGCTTGATGCCGAACACGGTGCGCGCGAGCAGGCCCACCATGAGCACGACGACCGCTCCCAACAGGGCGTTGACGAAGATGCCGGCGAAGACCTCGCTGCCGGGCAGGATGCGGTCGAAGAGGCCCACGAGGGCGGGGTAGAGCGGGAAGAAGGCCGCCCGCGCCTCGATCTGGAAGTACGTGATGTTCTCGGGGATGCGCTGCGGGTAGCCGCCCCGCACGATCTCCATGTACCAGTTGCCGTCCCACGAATCGAGGACCTGGACGATGAAGGTCTGGGCGCCCTCGGGGCGGGCCACGCCCTCGACGTTGGCGTCGACGCCCCGTTGGGCGGCCACGATGCCGGTGCCGGCGAGCACCATGATGCGCGACACGACGTAGGCGAAGAGGCCCTTGACCATGGCCCGACGCCAGGCCCGCTTCTCCTCGCCGC
>JAEUJM010000012.1 GCA_016794585.1 Acidimicrobiales bacterium | reverse complement strand
GACGCGACACGGCCGGTCGGGGGCACGGTCCCACAAGCCGCACGTCCTCGACCGGCCGAACCTTCCGCCGTCGCTGCCCCGTCCCGTCGGCGCCGCACGGCGCCCCGGTTCCCGGGGTCCTACTCGTTCGACCCCGTCCCGCCGGTGACGTGGGGTCGACGCCTGCGCTCCGCGCTCGGCGTGATGCTCGTGGTGGTGGCGGTCGGGCTCGGGCTGGCCGCTTCCCTCGGGATCGTGGCCGTCTTCGTGAGTCGAGCCCTCGAGGGTGCCGTCAGCTGAGCCCTGCGGGCGTCGGGTCCCCTCCCCGGGGACCCGACGACCACCGAACGATCAGCGACCGAACAGGCCCCGTCGAGCACCCATGCCGTTGGTGGTGCCGACGGACTCGTCGTCGAGCGACGGCGGGGGCGGCGGGGGCGGCGGGATGGTCTCGAAGACCGGCGTGGCGGGCTCGGGCTCGCCGAACGACGGCGCCTCGGCCATCGGCTCGGGGGCGCTGAAGACCTCGGAGCCTCCGAAGTGCTCGCCCAGGAGGGGCTCCGGCGCCGCGGGGGACTCGGCGGGCTCGTCCATGAGGGGGAGGTCCATCCAGCCGCCACCCTCAGCAGGGCCGCCCGCCACGGGGGCCGCCGGTGCCGGCGCCGGCTCGGGGGCCGAGAAGGGGGCCATGAGCGGAGCGGGCTCGGGAGCCGAGACCACCGGGGCCGCCGCTGGTGCCGGCGCCGCTGCAGGCTCGCCGCCGACCTCGACCCGGAAGTACGGCTTGAAGTCGAAGGCCACCTCTTCCATGCGGAAGATGCGGGCGTGGTCCACACCATCACCGTTGCGGAGCCGCTCGACGTACGAGACGGCATCCTCGAGGGCTTCGGTCTGGTGGTAACCGGGCTGCCCGTCAGCAGTGCGATAGATCACCATGTGCGACACGGTGGTACTCCTTCCTGTGGGAACACACCCCAATCGGGCGCGGACGAGGGCATCTTGAGCGAACAGCACCGAAAACGACGGCGGGAGGCAGCCCTCGCGGGCCACACCGGCGACGAGCCTGCGGCCCGCGCCCTGCTCGCCCACCCCGATCCCACCACGCGGTCCACGGCCCTCGGCGCCCTCGGCCGCCTCGGCGTGCTCGCCCCGGCCGACGTGGCCACGGCGCTGGCCGACCCGTCACCCACGGTGCGCCGCCGGGCCGCCGAGGAGGTGGCGGCCCACGATCCGGGCCCCACCTGCTCGTTGCTCGGCCTGCTCGCCGACGAGGACGCCACCGTGGTGGAGGTGGCGGCGTGGGCCTGCGGCGAGCGGGTGCCGGCCGAGCCCGGAGCGGTCGAGGCGCTGTGCGCCCTCGTCGCCGACCATGAGGACGCGCTGTGCCGGGAGGCCGCGGTCGCCGCTCTCGGCGCCATCGGCGACGCGGCCGCGCTGCCCACGATCCTCGCGGCCACGAGCGACAAGGCCACGGTGCGGCGGCGGGCGATCATCGCCCTGGCCCCCTTCGACGGGCCCGAGGTGGACGCGGCCCTCGAACGCGCCCGCACCGACCGCGACTGGCAGGTCCGCCAGGCCGCCGAGGATTTGTTGGCATGAAACGCCGACGGGCCGCACCCCTGCCTGGCAGGGGTGCGGCCCGACGGATCGAGCGGTGGCGGAGCTAGCCCTGGGGCGTGAACTCCGCGCTCTGGCCTTCGAGGTCGATGGGGTCGCCCACGAAGTCGAAGAACTCGCCGTTGTACTGGCCGATCTGGAGCGTCTCGATCGGGAACGGGTCCTCGGCGCCGTTGGTGGTGAAGCTCACCCCCGGCAGCAGCAGGCCGACCTCGACGCCGTCGAGGCTGTAGGCGCTCTGCATGATGTTCTCGCGGGTGAGCTCAGGGGTGTTGCGGATGGTCTCGGCCAGCAGCTGGCCGAAGGTCCACCCGATGCCCACCACGCCGTCCTCGACCTGCTCGGCCGAGAGGCCGTGGGCCTGGCCCTGCTCCTGGAACTCGACCATGGCCGGGTCGTCGTCCCACTGCGGATCGGCCGGGTCCTTCAGGTAGATGGCCGAGAGCACGCCGTCGGCGGCACCGGGGCTGGCCAGGCCGATCACCGTCGAGGAGGTGCAGGTCTGCGACAGCCACACCGTCTCGGGATCGAAGCCCGACTGCGCCTGGAGGGCGTCGAGGGCCTGGGGGCACTTGAGGGCCGTGGCCGCGAGGACCACGGTGTCGGCACCGCTGTTGGCGATCGAGGTGACCTGGCTGTCGACGTCGCTGTCCGACGGCTCATAGCTCTCCTCGGTCACCACGGTGATGTCCGTGCCCTCGGTGAGGGTCTCGAACGAGTTCACGTACTCCTCACCGAAGTCGTCGTTCTGGAAGAGGATGGCGACCTTGGCGTCGGGGTTCTCCGCCTCGAGGTAGTCCACGAACACGCCCATCTCGGTGGCGTAGGTCGGCAGCGAGCCGATGGTGAAGGGGTACTCGTCGGGGTTGCCCCACAGCGCCGCGCCGGTGGCCGCGTACAGCTGGGGCACGCAGTCCTGGTTCAGCGTGTCTCGGATGGCGAGGTTGTTGGGGGTGCCGACCACGTTGAAGATGCCGAACACCTGGTCCTGCTGGATGAGCTGCTGGACGTTGGAGACGGTCTGGCCCGACTCGTAGCCGTCGTCGGTGACCTCGACGGTGACCTCACGACCGTCGACGCCGCCCTCCTCCGAGTTCAGGTAGTCGAAGTAGGCGTTGTAGCCCTCGGCGATCTTCGAGAAGGCCGCGAACAGACCCGACTGCGGGACGCTCGTGCCGAAGGTCACCTCGCCCTCCGGCGCCACCTCGGTTGGGCTGGTGGTGCAGTTGCTCGTGTCGATGGTGAGCGGGCCCGCCTCCTCACCGGATGCCGTGGTGCCGTCGCTGCCGCCGGAATCGCCGCCGGAGTCCTCCCGGCCGCCACCGCCACAGGCGGCGGCGGTGAGGACGAGCGCGAGGGCCAGCGCCGACCAGCGCGCCCATCGGGTCCGAGTGGTCATGGTTGTCTCCTGTGTTCGGGGTTGCAGGGTGAGGTCGTCGGAGGGATCAGGACGCCGCGGCTGCGGGCGGCTCGGTGGGCTCGGGCGCCGGCGGGGCCGTCGGCGTCGAGGCCCGACCGGGCAGGTGGCGGGCCAGGAAGGCCCACAGACGCTTCAGGCCACCGATGATGCCGCCGGGCAGCACGAGCATCAAGACGATGAGCAGGCCGCCGTAGATGACCTGGGACAGCGCCGGGTTGATGTCCTGGGAGTACTCGGGCACGAAGACCACGAAGAACGAGCCGACGATGGGCCCGAAGATGGTGGCGGCACCGCCGATGACGAGGGCGGCGAGGAGCTCGATCGACTTGTTGATGGTGAACGAGTTGGCGTCCACGAACGGGGTGTTGATCACCGACATCGAGCCGGCGATGCCCGCGAGGGCGGCGCTCAGCCCGAAGGTGATCACCTTGTAGGCGGCGAGGTTCACGCCGACGACCTCGGCGGCGACCTCGTTGTCGCGCACGGCGATGAGCGCCCGGCCCACCCGGCTCTTGACGAGGTTCCGGGCCAGGACGAACAGCACCACGGCCATGATCAGCAGCATGTAGTACACGAACTGGTCGTTGGTGAGGTTCGACCAGCTCGGCACCTGGAATCGGGGCACGACCTTGCCCTGGGTGCCGCCGGTGACCGACGAGAACTTCTTGATCACCAGCGTGAACGTGGTGGCGAAGGCGAGGGTGGTGAGGGCCAGGTACAGGCCCTTGATGCGCAGGGCGGGCACCCCCACCAGGGCCCCCACGATGAACGAGATCAGCGCTCCGAGAGGGATGGTGGCCAAGTAGGACCAGCCGTGGTCGGCCACCAGGATGGCCGTCGTGTAGGCCCCGATCCCGAAGAAGGCGCCGTGGCCGATGGAGATCTGGCCGTTGAAGCCCGTCAGCAGGCCCAGGCCGAGCACGGCCACCGAGAGGAAGATGACCTCGTTGAACTGCCGGACCCGGAACTCCTGGTAGTAGAGCGGCAGCTGGTAGAGGATCACCGCGGCGATCACCACGACCGCTGCCTTGAGGCCGAAGACCTTCCAGTTGCGCGTGGCGGGCGGCTCGGGGTGGGGGGTCTCGTCGGCCCAGGGCGCCTCGGGTGGCTCCTCCATGAGCTCGGTGTCGGAAGTCATACCCGAGCCACCGTCTGCTTGCCGAACAGGCCGCTCGGCTTGACCAACAAGATGACCAGGATGATCACGAAGGCGGCCCCGTCACGCAGGTCGGTGCCGACGAAGCCGACGTAGGCACCGACGAGCTCTTGGACCACCCCGACGATCAGTCCGCCCACCACGGCCCCGAGCGGGCTGTCGAGGCCGCCCAGCGTGGCGGCGGCGAAGGAGAACACGAGCACCGAGATCATGAAGTTGGTGTCGAACTGTGAGTTGCGGGCCGCCGTGAGGCTGCCGGCGAGCGCACCGAGCGCGGCGGCGAGGCCCCAGCCGATCATCAGCATGCGCCCGACCTGGATGCCCACGAGGCCGCTGGACTCCGTGTTGGAGGCCACGGCCCGCATGGCGAGGCCGAGCTTCGTCTTCTGGAAGAGCAGGTAGAGCACGAAGGCCACGATGGCCAGCACGGCGAGGCGACCCAGCAGGTCGGCGTCGATGCTGACCCCGCCGAGGTCGTAGGCCTCGTTGGGGAAGGGGTTGGCGAAGGTACGGGCTTCGGTGCCCCATATCCACTGCGCCAGCGCGTTCAGGGCCAGGAACATGCCGACGGTGACGATCACGATGTTCAGCGGTGACCCTCCCTCCACCGGCCGGATGATCACCCGCTCGATCAGCGCGCCGCCGAGCAGCGACAGCAGCATCGCCGCCAGGATCGAGACCCAGACGTTGGCGCCGTTGTACTGGAAGGTCCAGGCCACGAACGTCGAGAACATGGCCATCTCGCCCTGGGCGAAGTTCAAGATGCCGGTGCTGCGGAAGATCAACACGATGGCCAGGGCCAACAGGGCGTAGATCGACCCCCGCCCGATGCCCACGATCAGCCGCTCGAGGAACAGTTCCACCGTCGTCGTCTCCTAGTACCCGAGGTAGGCCTTGCGCACCGACTCGTCGGTGCGCATCTCGTCGGCGGTTCCGCTGGCCACGATGGTCCCCGCTTCGAGCACGTAGGCCCGCTGGGCGATCTCGAGGGCCAGGTTGGCGTTCTGCTCCACGACCAGGAGGGCGGTGCCGGTCGACCGGTTCAGCTCGCCCAGCTGCTCGAACAGCTCGCTGGTGACGATCGGGGCCAGGCCCAGCGACGGCTCGTCGAGCAGCAGCAGGCGGGGACGGGAGATCGCGGCGCGGGCGATGGCCAGCATCTGCTGCTCGCCGCCGCTCATCGAGCCGGCGGCCTGTGTCCGGCGCTCGCCGAGGCGGGGGAACGTCTCGTACCACCGCTCGATGTCGGCCTCGACCTCGTTGTCCTTGCGGATGTAGGCGCCGAGGCGCAGGTTCTCCTCGACGGTGAGGTCCACGAAGGTGCCCCGGCCCTGCGGCACGTGGGCGAGGCCGCGGCGCACGATGTCGTCCGGGCGCTTGCCGAGGACGGACTGGCCGTCCACCAGCACCTGACCCTTGCCCTTGATCATCCCGGTGACGGCCCGGATGGTGGTGGTCTTGCCGGCGCCGTTGGCCCCGAGGATCACCACCACCTCGCCCTCGTCGACGGTGAAGTCGAGGCCTCGCAGCACCTGGACCAGGCCGTAGCCGGCCTCGAGGCCCTTGGCCTCCAGCAGGGGACTCATGCCGGCGTCCCCAGGTAGGCCTCGATCACCTTCGGGTTGTCCTTGATGGCCTCGGGCAGGCCCTCGGCGATCTTCGACCCGTAGTCGAGCACCACGATCCACTCGGAGATGCTCATCACCATGGCCATGTGGTGCTCGACGAGCAGCACGGTGAGGCCGAACTCGTCGCGCAGGCGCTGCACGAGGCCGGCGAGCTCGTCCACCTCGGCATGGGTGAGGCCCGTGGCGGGCTCGTCCAGCATGAGCAGCTTGGGGTCCGAGACGAGGGCACGGGCGAGCTCGATGCGCTTCAGCGTCCCGTAGGGAAGCCCGGCGGCGGGAGCGTTGGCGTACTGGGCGAGGTCGAGGCGTTCGAGGATGTCGAGGGCCTTCGCGCGCTCGGCCTTCTCCTCTCTCATCGCTCCGGGCAGGCGGAAGGCGGCGGTGAAGAAGTTGGCCTTGGTGGCCGAGTGGCCGCCGATGATCACGTTCTCGAGCACCGACAGGGACGGCACGAGGGCGAGGTTCTGGAACGTCCGGGCGATGCCGTTGGCAGCGATGGCGTGCGCCGGGATCTTCACCAGGTCACGGCCGTCGTAGGAGATGGTGCCCTCCGACGGCTGGTACAGGCGGCTCACGCAGTTGAACAACGTGGTCTTGCCCGCGCCGTTCGGGCCGATGAGGGCGCAGATCTTGCCGGGCTCGATGTGGAAGCTCAGGCGGTCGAGGGCCACGACTCCGCCGAAGCGCACGCTCACGTCGTTCACCTCGAGCAGTGCCATCGATCGCCCCTCCCCCTGGAAATCCGAAACCCTGCCTGGGCAACGGGGGGCACCCTAGTGGCTCCGGACCCGTCGGTCCGCGTTCAGCTCGGGTTCACGCCGCCGGGTGGCGTCGGAGCCCTGGGTCAGCGCCGGGTGTTGTCCTCCATGAACATGACCTTCAACGCCTCGTAGGACTCGATGCAGCGTCCCGCACCCAGGGCCACGCACTCGAGCGGCAGGTCGACGAGACGCACCTGCACGTCGGTCTCGTCGGTGAGCCGCTGATCGAGGCCCCGCAGCATGCCCCCGCCACCGACGAGGTGGATGCCCTGCACGATGAGGTCCTGGGCGAGCTCGGGCGGGGCGTTGCCCAGACAGGCCACCACCGAGTCGATGATCGCGCTGACCGGCTCCTCGATCGCGGCCCGCACCTCCTCGGGCGACAGGATCACCGTCTTGGGCAGGCCGCTCATGAGCTCGCGCCCACGCACCTCGGCCTTGAACTCGTCCTGGGTGGGGTAGGCCGACCCCATCGTGATCTTGATCTTCTCCGCCGTCTGCTCGCCGATGGCGATGCCGTACTCGCGGCGGATGTACTGCGTGATGGCGGTGTCGATGTCGAACGAGCCGACCCGGACCGCCTGGAGCGCCACGACGCCCCCGAGGGACAAGATCGCGGATTCGGAGGTGCCGCCGCCGATGTCGATGACCATCGAGCCCACGGGCTGGTCGATCGGGAGGTTGGCTCCGATGGCCGCGGCCATCGGCTGCTCGATGAGCTGGGCCTCGGCCGCTCCGGCCCGACGCGCGGCCTCGGTGACCGCCCGCCGCTCGACCGCGGTGATGGCGGACGGCACGCAGATGACCACCCGCGGGCGGTTGAAGCGGTTCACCCCCACTCGTTGGAGGACGAGGCGGATCATGCGCTGGGTGATGTCGAAGTCGGTGATGGCCCCTTGGCGCAGCGGACGCACCGCCACGATGTGGCCGGGCGTGCGCCCGATCATCTGCCAGGCGTCGTAGCCGACGGCCAGCACCTCGTGGGTCTGGTTGTTCAGGGCGATGACCGAGGGCTCGTTGAGCACGATGCCCTGCCCGCGCGCGTAGACCAGGGTGTTGGCCGTTCCCAGGTCGATGGCCAGGTCGCGCGCCAGGGTCGACTACCCCTTGGGCGTCGGGCCGGCGGGCCCGTCGGATCGGGGGACGCCAGGCTGGTCCGGGCGGTCGGGGGCGATGGCGCGCATCTGCTCGGAGAAGGAGTCGACGCCGTGGTACACGCCCGAGGGGCCCCGGTGTCGGGCCCACACGACGAGGATGCCGATGGCGGAAAGGACGATGGCGATCAGGAGGAAGAGGAGGTTTCCCACGGGTTCTCTCAGTCGACGGAATCGGAGGTGGCGGCGGCGCGCCCGGTGGCGGCGGGCCGGGACGCGTCGAGCGGGTGGCGTTCGGCGACCTCGGCGATCGGGGTGCCGTCGAGGCCCCAGTCCTCGCCGCCCTCCCAGGCCTCGCGCTTCCAGATGGGCACGGTGGCCTTGAGGCGGTCGATGGCGAAGCGGGCGGCGCTGAAGGCCTCGTGACGGTGCGCGGAGGAAGCGACGACCACCACGGCGGCCTCGCCGACGGCCACTGGTCCGACCCGGTGGAGCAGCGCCATGCGGCCGAGGTCCCAACGCCGGCGGGCCTCGGCGGCGATGGCGGCGAGACGGGGGACCACCTGCTCCTCGTACGCCTCGTACTCGAGCTCGGTGACGCCGGGACGGCCCTCGGCGTGGTCGCGGGCGGTGCCGCAGAAGGTCACCACGGCGCCGCAGTCCGGTCGGACGGCCCAGTCGGTGGCCGCCCCGATGGGCAGCGCCGCCGAGGTGAGGCCCACCCAGTCATCGGCCCCAGCGGGGGCAGGCGGCAGTCCAGACGGGTCCACGCATCCCATGGTAGGGGCCGACGGCGCAGACGGAGAGGTTCGGAGCGCGCGGTCCCCTCGCCGGGGGGCGTCGGTAATGTCGCCGCCATGTTGCCGCCGGAGGGGCCCGAGGAGGACGGGGACGACCTCGTGCCGCCCCTGCCCCCGGAGGACCGCCTGTGGCGACACCCCTCCGAGTTGGGCGCCGCGGCGCACGCCACCCCCGCGGCCCCGGCGCCTGCGGCCCGAGCGCCCCGGGCACCCTCGCCGTGGCTGGTCGGGGCCGTGGCGGGACTGACCGGCGCGGTGGCCACCCTCGCCACGGTCGTCGCCTTCGGCGGCTTCGACGACGGCGCCGGCGTGGAGCGCACCGTCGTCGAGCGCGTCGCCGTGGCGCCCACCGCCACGTTGCCGGTGTCCATCGGTGAGCCACCGGACGGCGAGGCCGGCGTGGCCGGCGTGACCGCGGGCATCTCGCCGGCGGTCGTCCGCGTCGAGGTCACCCGCGCCCCCGCGGAGGGCGCGGACGACGAGACCACGACCACCGGCTCGGCGGTGGCGTTCCGCGACGACGGCTACCTGCTCACCAGCGCGGACCTCGTCGATCACAGCGTCGCGGTCGTGGTCGTCCTCGGCGACGGGACCCCCCGGGACGGGCGGGTCATCGGCACCGACCCGCTCACCGACGTCGCCGTGGTGCGCGTCGACCTGGACGCGGACACGGACCGGGTCCCCACGGCCGTGCTGGGATCGGTCGACGACCTCGCCGTGGGGCAGCCAACGCTGATCGTCGGGTCGGGTGGTGGCACCGAGGGTGGCCCTGCCGTCACCTCGGGCATCGTGAGCGCACTGGGCCGGTCTCTCCCGGCCACCGGATCGGCCCCGACCCGCCACGACCTCATCCAGACCGACGCGCCCCTCGATCCCTCCGCGACCGGCGGAGCGCTCGTCGATCGCCGCGGCGCGGTGGTGGGCATCACCACGGACCCACCCGACGAGACGGCGGGCGGGCTCAGCTTCGCCATCCCCATCGACACCGCCCGGGCCGTCGCCGACGAGATCATCCTCACCGGCACCGCCCACCACGCCTGGCTCGGCATCGAGGGCTCGGACGTCGAGGCTCGCCGGGCCGACGACCTCCAACTCGCCGGAGGGGCCCAGGTCGCCACCGTGGCCGAGGGCAGCCCCGCCGACGAGGCCGGGTTGGCTCCCGACGACGTGATCACCTCGGTCGACGCCGTGACCGTCACCTCCATGGCCGACCTGGTCGTCGAGCTGCGACGGCACGAGCCAGGGTCCACCATCCTCATCGCCTTCGTGCGTGACGGTCGCCCAGGGTTCGCGGTGGCCCGTCTCGGCGAGCGGGCCTGACCTCTACCTCTCGTACCTCTCGTACCTCTCGGCCGGATCAGGCCCGGCGGCGCCGGAGCACGGCACGGACGGCCAGCGCCGTGGTCAGGAGGCCGGCGAGGACACCGACGCCGACGCCGGCGAGCACGACCTCCTGGCGGCGGCGGCCGCTGAGGGCGGCCCAGCCCGTGGGCCGGTGCGAGGACACGTAGGCCTCTTCGTTGCTGTTCTCGGGGGACCAGCCCGCCGCCCGCAGCTTGTCGTTGGCCACCACCCACGGGTTGGCCACGTAGGCCACGACGCCCGGCGGGGTGGGGGTGAGGCCGAACTTCCAGCGCCACGCTGCCACGCGGGTGACCAGCCGCTCCGGAAGGCGCACGTTGGGACCCCGGCCGGCGAGGGCGCGGAGGTCGTCGGCCTTGATCCAACCATCAGGCGCCACGTTGTAGACGCCCCGGAGGTGCTCCCGACGGGCGAGGTCGACCGCGTCGGCGAGGTCGTCGAGGTGGACGAACTGGCTCGGCGCCTCGGCGTCGCCCGGGCGCAGGCCGGTGCCGCTCCAGAGCGACTGCGCCAGCCAGGCCGTGCGCTCCTCGGCCACCGCCACGGTGGGCCGCAGGACCGCGACCCCGAGGGACGGGTGCGCATCGGCCAGCTCCCGGGCCAAGCGCTCGACCTCGGCCTTGTGGGTGGCGTAGGCGAGGCCCGGGTTGGGACGGACCGGCGCCTCCTCGGTCAGCGGCACCGGGTTGTTGGGCCAGGCGCCGTAGACGGTGGCGCTGGACAGCACCACGACGTGGTCGATCCCGACCGCGCCGGCGGCATCGAACAGGTGGCGGGTCCCCTCGACGTCGACGCCGCCGTTGCCCGTGCCGTCGAGCTCGGCGCCGTCGGTGCGCCCGAGGTGGACGAGCGCAGCGGCACCCTCGAGGGCCACCTTGAGCTCCGCGGCGGGGTGCTCGAGACCATCGGTGAGGTCGAGCTCGACGACCCGATCCACGTCCGGATCGGCCTCGAGCCGCGCCCGCACCCGCCGGCCCAGCGCGCTCGCCGCGCCGGTGAGGACAACGGAGGTCACGGCTCTACGATGCCCGTGTGAGCGATCCCGGTCCATTCGGGGACGATCCGTTCAAGGGCATGCCCTTCTTCGGCGACCTCGCCAAGATGCTCTCGACGCAGGGCCCGGTGAGCTGGGAAGCCGCCGGGCAGCTGGCCCTCTCGATCGCCAGCGGCGGCGAGTCGGAACCCAACGTCGACCCGATGGAGCGCATCACCCTGGAGCAGCTCGCCCGGGTGGCCGAGCTCCAGGTCACCGCCGCCACGGGGCTCAATCCCTCTGCCACGGGTCGGGGGGTCACCATCCTCCCGGTGACCCGGACGCAGTGGGTGCAACACAGCCTCGACGCCTACAAGCCCTTGTTCGAGCACCTGGCCACGTCGCTGACCCCCGATCCGAACGCGGCCGTCGAGCCCATCGAGAACGACCCGTTCGGCAGTGGCGACCCGGGCGCCTGGCTCGCCCCGCTCATGGCCATGATCGGGCCGATGATGCTCGGCATGACCGCCGGCTCGATGCTCGGGCACCTGTCCCGGCGGTCGTTCGGGCAGTACGACCTGCCGGTGCCACGACCCGAGAGCGACGAGCTGCTCCTCGTCGTCGCCAACCTCGACGAGTTCGGGGCCGAGTGGAGCCTCCCCGCCGAGGACCTCCGACTCTGGGTGTGCCTGCACGAGCTCACCCACCACGCCGTGCTCAACGTGCCCCACGTGCGGGCCCGCCTCGAGAGGCTGCTCACCGACTACGTGTCGAGCTTCGACCCCGACCCTGGCGCCCTCGAGTCCCGCCTCGGCGACGTCGACCCCACCAGCGGCGACGCCCTCTCCCACTTCCAGAACGTCATGGGCGATCCCGAGGCCCTCTTGGGCGCGGTCCGCTCCCCCGCCCAGGTCGAGCTGCTGCCCCGCCTCGAGGCGCTCGTGGCCGTCATCGTGGGCTACGTCGACCACGTCATGGACCAGGTCGGCGGCCGCCTCATCGGGTCCTACGAGATGGTCACCGAGGCGCTCCGCCGGCGCCGGGTCACCGCCGACGAGTCCGACCGCTTCGTCGAGCGCCTGCTCGGCCTCGAGCTCGGCCAGGACCAGTACGAGCGGGGCGAGGCCTTCATCGCCGGCATCGTCCAGCGGGCGGGCGCCGAGGTGCTCGAGCGCCTGTGGGCCGACGAGGCCGACCTGCCCACGCCCGCCGAGATCACCGCGCCGGGGCTGTGGCTGGCCCGAATCGGCGTCGAGTTCGACCTCCCTGCGGACCTCGAGGTGCCCGACGACCTCAGCGACCTCGACGATCCCGGTGCCCCCGACGACGGCGCCGGCACCCCCTGACCCGCCGGCACCCTCTCACCTGCCGGCACCCTCTCACCCGCCGACACTGACCTCCGGGCGCTGACGGTGGGCCGGGCCGGGCGCCTCCCAGGGTCACGAGGGCAAGAGCACGACCTCGTCACCCACGGCGACCTCCCCCGCGGCCGCGATCGAGGCGTAGAGCCCGAGGTTCCCCCCGTGATCGCGGTTGACCGTACGGAGGATGTCCAGGTCCCGGGGGAGCCCACCCTGGGGCCGGGTGGTCATCGGGCACCGGATGGTGGGCTGGTCCACCACGACCTCGGCGGCCGAGCCGAAGCGCAGGCGGTGGCCCACCCACGCATCCTCGACGAAGTCGTCGCCCTCGACGTCGACCAGCACCGTGGGCCGGAAGCGCTCGACCGCCCAGGCGCCCTCGGGGTGGCGGCCGGCGGCGGCTCGCAGGCTGGCGGTGGTGAGCACGTGCACGTCGGCCAGGTCGTAGAACGTCCCGGGCGGGCAGAACCACTCGAAGGTGTCGAGCGACTCGTCGTCGATGTTGAAGCTCATGGCGTAGTTCCGCGACTCCCCCGGTGGCGCGGGCTCGACGCGCACGGGCCGGCCCAGCCAGGCCGACACCGCGTTGCCGGCCGCCGCGGACGGCGCCGCCAGCCACTCCCCGCCGGGGAGGCGCACCTCGATGCCCGACGGCGTGGTGCGGGCCTCGGCGTCGAGCAGCTCGGGCACGCTCTTGGCCGACAGCACGTGGCCGCTCTCGGCGTCGACCACGCCGAGGACGCGGTCACCGACGAGCCCAGCGCCGCCGAAGGTCGCCCGGTCGAGCACCTCGCCTTGGAAGGACTTCACGGGATACCGGGCGAGGCGGGCGACCCGGCCCACCACGGTGGCGTCGCTCATGTCCTCGAGGACCGGCCGCCGACCCTGCGGTGGGAGCGCCGGGTGGCGGGCGGGGCGGGATCGAGCCCGGGGACGGGAGCGGGAGCGGGATCGTCGGCCGCCGACGGCGCGTCGGCCGCATCCGGGGCGTCCGACTGCTCGCTCTTGGCCCGCCGCCGGGCCCGCAGGTGCTGCACCCACGCCTTGAGCGAGGTCGACACGGACGCCGGCGCCTGCGGCTCCCGCCGCCGGCGGCGCGACGACTCCGGCCGGCTGGCCTGCTCGCGCACGCTGCGCCGGCCGACCACGTAGGTCACCAGGGCGAAGGCCGCGGCGAAGGCCACCAGCAGCTCGCCCACCCGGGCGGGGATGGGCAACACGACCGGGATGAAGGCGCCGAGCACCCAGTAGATCTGGAAGCGCGTCTCGAAGCGGGCGAACATCCGACCGCGGTTGGCGTCGGGCGCGTCACGCTGGACGATCGAGTCGAACGAGAGCTTCGCGGCGCCGGCGGTGATGCCCAGAGCGAGTGCGATGAAGGCCATACCCCACAGGCCGCCGATCCAGGCCGCCAGCAGCGCCGCAACCACGGCCGTGCCGAGGGCGCCGATGAGCATGTCCTCTTCGTCGGTGCTCCGGCGGATGCGCGGGGAGAGGGCGGCGCCGAGCAGTCCGCCCGCGGCGCTGAAGGCGACGATGACCCCGAAGTGCCACGTGGGGTCGTCGTTGCGGCGCAACTCGAAGGCCAGGAGGAACGCGAGGAACCCGACCACCCCACGGAGGACGCCCATCGCCCCGGACGCGAGGTGGATGCCCATGCTGTGCAGTTCCTTGCGCTCGGCCTCGTCGGCCGGCTCGCTGGCCACCGGGGTGTCCGGCAGGCGGGTCGCCGCCATGGCGGCCACGGTGAAGACCATCGCAGCCAGGCCGATCACCCACTCGGAGCCCCCGAGCTTGGCCAGGAGCAGACCGGGCGGCACCGCGATCACGCCGGCCAGGCCCGAGATGAGCGACAGCTTCGAGTTGGCCTCCACCAACTCGGCGTCGGTGCGGACGGTGGTCGGCACGATGGCGCTCTTGGCCACCTGGTAGCCCTTGCCGAGCACGAGGATGGCGAACGCCTCCGGGAACAGCCAGAGGCTGTCGAGGTTGCCGACCATCACGATGCAGATCAGCACCCGCAGCGCGGCCGACCCCATGACCATCCACTTCCGGCCGCCGCCGGCCCGGTCGATGGCGGGGCCGATGAGCGGGGAGACCACGGCGAAGGGCGCCATGGTGAGCAGCAGGTACAGCGCCACCCGCCACCGGGCCGCCTGGGGGTCGATGCTGAAGAACAGCGAGTTGGCCAGCGCGACCGCGATGAGCGCATCGCCCGCCACCGAGAACGCGTGCACCCGGGCGAGCCGGGCGAAGGGCGAGCTGACGAAGATGTCCTGGGGCCGTTCGGGATTCGGCGCACGACGCGGCCTCCACCCGTGTCCCACGGGTTCGGACGACTCGCTCACGGTGCCAAGCGTAGAGGGGACCACGCTGGACCCTTTCCCCGCCCGCGGGGTTCGGACACGGCGATCAGCCGGAGCGTACCGCAGGGGGTCAAGACCGCCCGGCCCGCGGCGCGTTCAGCCCCGGGGGCTGTCGTACTTGTACCCGAGGCCGCGGATGGTGATGATCCGCGTGGGGTTCGAGGGGTCCTCCTCCACCTTGGCGCGCAGCCGCTTGACGTGGACGTCGAGGGTCTTGGTGTCACCCACGTAGTCGTGGCCCCAGACCCGATCGATGAGCACGTCACGGGTCAGCACACGGCCGGCGTTGTCCAGCAACAGGGCCAACAGCTCGAACTCCTTGAGCGGGAGGCTCACCTGCTCTCCGCGGATGGTGACCTCGTGACGCTCGGGGTCCACCGCGACGTCGCCGACGGCGAGGACCTCGTTGCCAGGGTCGGCGGGGCCCGCTTCGGTCGGCGCCCGACGCAACACCGCTCGCATCCTCGCGACCAGCTCACGGAGGCGGTACGGCTTGGTGACGTAGTCGTCGGCGCCCACCTCCAGGCCGACGACGGTGTCGATCTCGGCCCCCTTTGCGGTGACCATGATGATGGGCACCTTGGACCGGGAGCGCAGCTCCCGGCACACATCGATGCCGGACACCTTGGGCAACATGACGTCGAGGAGCACGATGTCCGGGCACACGACGTCGAACAGGTCGAGGGCCTCCGCTCCGTCGCGGGCCACCTGCACGCGGAATCCCTCGCGCTTGAGGCCGACGGTGAGCGCATCGATGAACGAGTCCTCGTCCTCGACCACGAGGACGGTGGGCGACTGGGACGACATCAGGTGCATTCCTCGGGGGTGGGCGACTCGATGGCGGGGAGGCGCAGAGTGAACGTGGCACCTTCGCCCTCGAGGGAACGGACGGTGATCTCCCCGCCGTGGTTGGTGGCGACGTGGCGGACGATGGCGAGACCCAGACCAGTGCCCCCGGTCTCACGGCTGCGACCGGGATCGACCCGGTAGAACCGCTCGAAGATCCGCTCGTGATCACGCGCGGCGATGCCGGGCCCGTGGTCGACCACGGCGATCTCGACCCAACCGTCCACCTGGCGAACCCCGACGTCCACCGACGCTCCGGGCTCGGAGTACTTCAGCGCGTTGTCCACGAGGTTGAACAGTGCCGAGGTGAGCTGGCGGCTGTCGCCCTGCACCCACGGGTCCCCGTCGACCTCGACGGCGACGTCGATGGCCCGTTGCTCGGCCGCCGACGCCGTGCGGGCGACGACTTCCTCCACGACGTTGCGCACCGGGAGGCGGATCCGGTCCGCCTCCTGATCTCCCTCGATCGCGCTGAGGGACAGGAGGTCCTCGATGGTGTCTCCCACCCGATGGGCCTCGGCCAGCATCCGGTGGGCGAGGCGGGCGCGATCCTCACCGTCATCGCTGTCGATGAGGGTCTCGGCGAGCAGTGCGAGGGCGCCGACGGGCGTCTTGAGCTCGTGGCTGATGTTGGCCACGAAGTCCCGGCGGACGAGCTCGAGGCGCCGGCGCTCGGACACGTCCTCGATGATGGCGAGCGCACCGGTGGCCGTGCCGTCGGCGGCGAGCGCCAAGGGGTACGCATCGATCTGGAGGACACGCCGGGGCGGGCCGAACAGCTCGATCTCGGTCGACGCCGGCGCTCCCACCCGCGCCTCCAGGAGCTGTTCGTCGATCGCCGCCGACACCAGGGCGTCGCCGTGGCGAGCCTGGGAGTACACGGCACCCACATCGTTCTCGAACACCCGGGTGCCTTCGGCATCGCAGATCACCACTCCCTGGGGGATCGCATCGAGTGCTCGCACGAGCTGCTCGGACGCCAGCGCATCGCTCAGCCGTGCCGTCGCCGACTCCACGGACCGGTCGAGGTCGTCCAACTGCTCGCCGAGGCGACCCACCGGTGCCGGGATCCGTCCTTCGAGGCGACCGGCAGCGCGGGCGATCCTCCGAGCGATGGCGTGCTCGCGGCGCAGCAGCGCGGCCCCGGTCACCCCGATCGCCCCGGCGATCACGACGAGGCCCGCGACGAGCATCAGGTCGACCGTGAGAGCAGTGCGCGCTCGAGGTGGGCCACGACGTCGTCGGCGCCACCGGCCGAGCGCGGATCGGTGGGCGCGCCGGCGGCCGTCACCGCCCGGATGCCGACCAGCTCGGTGACGGCGGCGAAGCCGGCAAGGACCAGCGCGGTGTCGGAGTCGGGGGGCAACACCTCGCCGGTCTCGCGCAGCTCCATCTGGAGTCGGCCCACGGTGCCGACCGCAGCACCCTCGGCGAAGTCCGCCTCCGCGATGGCCGCACGCACGGTGCCGAAGGGCGCCAAGGTCGCCCATCGCACGCCGGCGAGGTCGTCGAGGGCCCGATCGGGAACGTTGACGTTCAGCACGGTGCGCTCGGGCGCCGCAGTCAGCCACGCGACACCCTCGACCGCGAGCGCCGCCGCAGTGTCCCACCGCATCGTCGGACCCGGTTCCAAGCTGACCGCCAGAGCGGACACCCCGAAGTTCGCCGCCGTGAGCGCGGCGCCGACCGTCCCCGAGTGCAAGGTCGCCCGTCCCGTGTTGGCACCGGGATTGATGCCCGAGACGACGAGCTCGGGTGGGTCACCGAAACCGCCGAGGCGAGCCGCGAGCACCGCGAGCGCCGGTGGACCGTCGACGCCGAACGCGGGCACTCCGGTGAGGCCGGGCAGCTCGTGGGTCTCGACGTCGATGTGCTCGTCGACGTGGAGGCGTCCGAGGGCGGCACCGCTGCCGCTCATGTCCGTCCGCGGAGCCGCAACCACCAGGTCGTGGCCGGCCGCCGCCAGCGCCACGGCGAGAGGGAGGATGCCGGGGGCCGACACGCCGTCGTCGTTGGTGACGAGGACGCGCATCAGCCCTCGTCGGCGGGGGTCTCGGCCAGATCGTCGCGACCGTCGTCGACCTGGAGCGGGGACGTCTCACCATCGGGCCCAGCGGACGGCGTGGCGTCGGACGGCGCTCCTTCCGCAGCCAGGTCGGCCGCTCCGGCCTCGCGCGCCCGGGCCCGCGCCGCCCCCTCCTGCTCGGGCAGCCACCCGGTCACCATGTAGCGAACACGCTCACCCATGTTCACGGCGTGGTCACCGATGCGCTCGTAGTAGCGGCCGATGAGCGCCAGCTGGACCGCGGCCTGGAGGTCGATGGTGGTCGACGAATGCGACTCGAAGATGGCCTGGATGTAGTCCTTGTGGAGGATGTCGAGCCGGTCGTCCATGTCGTCGAGTGCCGCCGCCAGCCCCGCGTTGCGCTCCACGTACGCGTCGACGGCGAGCTTGAACAGCCGCTGTGCCTCTTCGCTCATGCGCTGGATGAGCCCGCGGACACGCGGGTCGTACTCCACCCCGTAGATGCGTCGCGCGCCTTTCATGATGTTCACGACGAGGTCACCGGAGCGCTCGATCTCCGAGGTGAGGCGCAGGGCGGTGACGATGGAGCGGAGGTCGCCGGCCATCGGCTGTTGCAGGGCCAGCAGCTGGTAGCACCGCTCCTCGACCTCGAGGGAGATCCCGTCGAGCACGTCGTCGCCGTCCACGAGGCGCTGGGCCTCCTGGAGGTTGTTGGTCAGGAGGGCCTCGGTGCCACGGGGGATGATCTCGGTGACCATCGCCGCGAGTCGCACGATCTCGTGCTGCACCTCGTCGAGCTCCTGATGGAACGTCTTGCGGATGTCGGGCATGGTCACCTCACCTCGGCGACGAGGTGGTCGGGATCACCGGTCAACAGGTAGCGGAGGCGGGCCCCCATCACGCTGGCGTGATCGGCGATGCGGTCGAAGGCCTGGCCGGCCGTGGTGGTGGCCAGGGCGAGGGGTACGGCGTCGGGCCGGTCGAGCAGGAGCAGCTCGGCCGTGAGCCGGTCTCGGTGCACGGTCATGGACGGCGAGCCCGCCGCGAGCTCCACCGCGGTGTCGAGGTCGTCGGTGGCCCAGGCACGCAATGCTGCCCGGTAGCGGTCCGTCGCTTCGTCGGCCATGCCCTTCAGGATGTCGTACGTGGCCGGGTTCGAGGCGATCAACGGCTGATCGGGAGCCAGCTTGAGCACACGGAGCGCCAGGTCGCCGATGCGCTCGAGCTCACCGAGCACGCGTATGACCGAGACGATGAGGCGCAGGTCCGACGCCACGGGCTGCTCCCGACGCAGCAGGTCGTAGCAGCGCTCGGTGAGCGACAGGTTCATCGCGTCGATCTCGTCGTCGGCGGACACGCCCCGGTCGGCGAGATCCTCGTCACCGGTGGTGAGGACCTCCCGCATGCGCTCGAGGTTCTGGTCGACGCGCACCCCCATCACCTCGACCTGGAGGCGGACCTGCTCGAGCTCGCCCGTGTACGTCAGACGCACGGGACCGGCCTCCACTACCCGAAGCGCCCGGTGACGTAGTTCTCGGTGCGCTCGTCGCCCGGGTTCGAGAAGATCTTCTCGGTGGCGTCGAACTCCACCAGGATCCCCGTCCGGGTGTCGCTCTCCTCGCTCACCTCGGCGGTGAAGAACGCCGTCTTGTCGCTCACCCGAGCGGCCTGCTGCATGTTGTGGGTGACGATCACGATGGTGTACTCGGCCTTGATCTCGTCCATGAGGTCCTCGATCCGAGCCGTGGCGATCGGGTCGAGCGCCGAGCACGGCTCGTCCATCAGGATCACCTCAGGGTCGACGGCCAGCGCCCGAGCGATGCACAGCCGCTGCTGCTGACCGCCGGAGAGCCCCATCGCCGAGTCCTTCAGACGATGCTTCACCTCGTCCCACAACCCCGCCCGCTGCAGCGAGCGCTCGACGATCTCGTCCATGTCCCCGTCGAGGCCGGCGACCTTCGGACCGTAGGCGATGTTGTCGTAGATCGACTTGGGGAAGGGGTTGGGCTTCTGGAACACCATGCCGATGCGGCGACGGACCTCGACGGGGTTGACCGCGGGGTCATAGAGGTCGACTCCGTGGTATTCGATCGAGCCGTCGACCCGAGCGATGTCCACCAGGTCGTTCATCCGGTTGAAGCAACGTAGGACCGTGGTCTTGCCGCAGCCCGACGGGCCGATGAAGGCCGTCACCTCGTTGGCCAGGACCGACAACGACACGTCGCGCACGGCCCGGTACTCGCCGTAGTACACGTTCAGGTCCGAGACGTGGAACACCGGCAGGTGGGCCGCTCCGTCGCTGTGGTGGGCCACCTCCGGCGCGTGGAGGGCAGCCGCCTCCTGCGGGTCGGCCTGGGTCGTGGCGGCGTCCGACATGGTCACCTTCTCTTCTTCTCGTAGTGGTTGCGCAGGAGGATGGCAGCGGTGTTGGCGATGAGCACGACGACCAGCAGCACGGCGATGGCCGCCGAGGTGAGCGCCCGGAAGCCTGCATCAGGTCGACCGGCCCACGTCGTGATGACGATGGGCATGGCCGTGAACTTCTCGGTCAGCTGCGAGACGTCGAGCATCCCGGAGTCGCTGGCGAGACGGCCCGTCACCGCCCCGACGAGGATCAGGGGAGCCGCCTCGCCGAGGGCCCGCGCCAGCGCGAGCACCGTGCCGGTGAGGATCCCCGGCGCGGCGTACGGGAGCACGTGGCTGCGGATCACCTCCCACCGGGTGGCGCCGACGCCGTAGCCCGCCTCGCGGATGCTGTCGGGGACGGCGCGGATCGCCTCGGCCGAGGTGATGATCACGATGGGGAGGACCAGCACGGCGAGCGTGATGCCGGCGGCCATCGTCGATCGACCACCGGTGAGGGCGCCCGCGGTCTTCACGAAGATGGCGAACCCGAGGATGCCGTAGACGACGGAGGGCACCCCGGCGAGGTTGCGGATGTTCAGCTCGATGAAGCGGCTGAAGCGACCCTTCGTCGCATACTCCTCGAGGAAGATGGCCGCTCCGATGCCGATGGGAAAGGCCAGGACGACGACGTAGTACCCGATCCAGAACGACCCTCGGAGACCCTGGAACACGCCGGCGTCGCCGGGCTGCGCCCTCAGGCCCGCGCTGAGGAAGGACCAGAGCCGGCTGGTGAGGACCTCCCACCCTCCCGTGATCACGTCGACCAGGAGGACGACGAGGATGAACACCGCGAACAGCAGCGCGGAGAGGACGAGCGCCTTGAAGATCGTCCCCCACGCGTCGCGCTTGTTACCCGTGATGCGGGCGCGCACGATGTCGGTGGTCGTGGGGATCCGGCTGGTGCGCCCTTCGGCGGGGACGGTGGTGGCCACGGGGTCCTCTAGTACTTGTGGCGCACGCGCCGCACGAAGCGGTCGGCACCGAGGTTGAGGGCGAAGGTGATGAGGAACAGGACCAGGCCGACGAAGAACAGGCTCTGGAACGTGAGGCCGGCGCCCCGGACGGAGTCGGTGCCCGAGGCCACCGAGGCCATGGCCGCGGTCATGGTCTGCCCCGGGCCGAGCGGGTCGGTGGTGAACAGCGATCCACCGCCCGCTCCGGCAGCGATGAACACCACCATGGTCTCCCCCATGGCCCGGGAGATGCCGAGGATGAAGGCGGCGGCGAGCCCCGACACCGCCCCGGGCAGGACGATGCGCAACGTGGTGGTGTGCTTGCGGGCGCCCATGCCCGCCGACGCCTCCCGAAGGGAGTCGGGCACCGAGCGCAGGGCGTCCTCCGACACGGAGGCGATGAGCGGGATGGTGAGGATGCCCACGCCGAGGCCGGCGGCCGCGAGGTTGGACTGGGTGGCCCCGCTGAAGAAGCGCTGGATGATCTCGGGCGAGATGAACGTGAGGGCGAAGAAGCCCAGCACGACGCTCGGGATGCCGGCGAGGATCTCCAGCATCGGCTTCAGCACGCTGCGGACCTTCGGCGGGGCGTACTCGGACAGGTAGATGGCCGACGCCAACCCCACCGGGATGGCCACGATCATGGCGATCACGGTCACGATGAGGGTGCCGGCGAAGATGGTCTTGAGGTCATAGAGACCACGACGGGGGAACCAGCCCGTGCTCCACACGGTGGCCCACTCGACCTTCGTCATGAAGGTCCACGCCTCGCGCACCAACGAGAAGACGATCAGGGCGCTGATCAGCAGCGACACCAGGGCCGCGAGACGCAGGAAGAAGCGCACCGTGCGTTCGGTGCGCATGCGGGCGGGGTCGCCCTGCAGGTCGCTGAGGGTGATCGAGCTCATGGCGTCTCCTCCCCGGCCCGGGTGCCGGTGCGGCGCTCGGACCACGCCGCGGCGCTCTCGGCGAGGGCGTCGTCCGAAAGGGGCACGTAGCCGACCTCCTCGACGGCGGAAAGGCCACCGCGCAGGTAGTAGTCGACGAAGCGGTCGACCTCGGGGCGCTCGGCCGAGGCCTTGTTGACGTAGAGGTAGAGCACACGGGACAGCGGGTAGCTGCCGTCGCCGATGGTCTCGGCGCTCGGCTCGACGCAGCCGGAACCACCGTCGATGGCCAGCTCCTTCACCAGGTCGCCCGCCTGCTCGGCGAAGGCGAAGCCGACCCAGCCGAGCGAGCTGTCGCTGCCCTCGATGGCGGCCAGGATGGCGTTGTCGTCGGCCTGCGAGGTGTAGTCGGGACGGGTCGTCTCCACCTGCTCCTCGGCGACGTCACCCGACTCGGCGCGGGTCTCGGCGATGCCCTTGAGCGCGAGCTCGACGAAGCTGTCATAGGTCCCGGACTCCTCGCCGGGGCCGGTGATGTCGAGGGAGGCGTCCGGCAGGGTGGTGGTCGACCCCAGCTCCGTGGCCAGCGACTGGGCATCGGCCCAGTTCTCGGTGCCCTCGGCCTCGGGGCCCACCAGGGCGTAGAGGTCGGCGAAGCTCAGGCAGTCGACGGCGTCGTTGGCGCTGCTGGTCAGGACCGAGAGACCGTCGATGGCGACCGGAACCTCGATGAACTCGATGCCGTTGTCGGCGCAGTCCTGGCGCTCCTCGGGCTCGATGGGACGGGAGGCGTCGTTGATGTCGATGTCACCCTGGCAGAACAGCTGGAACCCGTCGCCCGTGCCCGGGCCGTCCACGTCGACCTGCGAGCCGGGCGAGACCTCGGCGAAGCGCTCCGCCACCGCGATCGAGATCGGCTCGACCGTGGAAGAGCCCGAGATGGTCACGGTGCCCGTCGACTCCCCACCGTCGTCGTTCGTCCGGCTGCCGGCGCCGGCGTCGGTCCGTCCTGTCTGGAGCAGGCCGATGGCCAGCGGCAGGTACACGAGCGCCAGGAGGGGCCAGATCAGGTGGCGGCGCTTCAGTCGCACGCAGGTCGCCCTTTCACGTCCCGAACGCTAGGGAGGGCGGGTGACGAGTCGAGGTGGCCGAGGTGAACGCCAGGTGAACGGGCAGCGAACGATGGGTGCGACCGCCAGGTGACCGTGCTCTGATACCTCACCTGCGGGACGCGCAACGGCCCCCTGCCGGCGCGGGGAGCACGCGGGCAAGGGGCCGGAGCGGGTGCTGCGGTGTGACGGGGAATCAGCCGCCGGAGGCGAGGCTTCCCGTCTGGCGGGACTCCCAGGTCGCCGTGGCGTCGGCGAGTCGGGCCTCCGGGATAGCCACGTACCCCGTCTCGGTGACGGCGCTGATGCCGTCGCCGAGGAAGTAGTCCACGTAGGCGGCCACGGCCGGGTTCTCCTCGGCGGTCGCGGCGTTCACGTAGATGTACAGCGACCGCGAGATCGGGTAGGTCCCGTCGGCGATGGTCTCGGTGCTCGGCTCCACGCAGCCGTCACCACCGTCGATCGCGAGCTCCTTGACCTGGTCGCCCGCCTCCTCGGCGAAGGCGAAGCCGACCCAGCCGAGCGAGCTGTCGCTGCCCTCGATGCCGGTCAGGATGGCGTTGTCGTCGGCTTGCGAGGTGTAGTCGGGACGGGTGGTCTCCGCCTGGTCCTCGGTGATGGCACCCGCCTCGACGCGGGTCTCGGCGACGTCGCCGAGCGCGAGCTCGATGAAGCTGTCGTACGTGCCGGACTCCTCACCGGGGGCGGTGATGTCGAGCGGCGCATCCGGGAAGGTCGTGCTCGACCCGAGCTCGGTCGCCAGCGCCTGGGCGTCGGCCCACGACTCGGTGCCCTCGGCCTCGGGGCCGACGAGGGCGTAGAGGTCGGCGAAGCTCAGGCAGTCGATGGTGTCGTTGGCCGGGTTGGTCAGCACGGAGATGCCGTCGATGCCCACCTCGAGCTCGATGAACTCGACGCCGTTGTCGGCACAGGCCTGGATCTCCTCGGGGTCGATGGGTCGGGACGCGTCGCTGATGTCGGTCTCCCCGTTGCAGAAGAGCTCGAAGCCGTCCCCGGTGCCGGGGCCGTCGACGTCGACGCTGACGTCAGGAGCGATCTCCGCGAACGACTCGGCGACCGCGGTGGAGATGGGCTCGACAGTGGACGAGCCCGAGATCACGACCTCGCCGGACACGTCGGAGGCCGAACCGCCCTCGCCGGCGTCCGTCGCCGCGGTGGTGTCGCTGCTCGAATCGGTGGCGTCGTCGTCGCTGCTGCAGGCCGCGGTTGCGAGACCCACCACGGCGAGGATCGCCACCAACCACATGATGTGGCGCTTCTTGGTGAACACATGCCCTCCTTCGGGCGTCATCGGCCGCCATCCGATGACGGCCGTCGCCGAGGAAGGTACGAAGGCGGGGTGGCGGGCAGCCGTGGTCACGGTGAACCCGAGGTGAACGCCACCCCAAGGTTCGGTGCGCCGTCAGATGGGCGTCAGCCCGCTCACGCCACCGTCACCGTCGCGGTGCGCTCCACGGTGCCGCCCGGGCCGGTGGCGGTGAGGACGTACGTGTACGTGCCGGCCGACGCCCGGCAGACGCTCGAGACGACGGTGCCCGGGCACACGCCCTGGCTGCCGGCCGGCGACGAGGACGACAGGCCGGGGCCGCTGACCGAGATCGTCGTCGCCCCGGAGGACGACCACGACACCACGACCTGACCGTTGGGGTGGACGGTGCCGACCCGGGACGGGCTGGCCGAAAGGGCCCCCTCCGGGGCCGGTGGTGGCGGTGGCACCGTCACCACCGGGGGGTCAGCGGGTCCGGGGGGCGGCGCGGCGCCGCCGCTTCCCGGGTCGACGACCACATCGGTGACCTCATCGGAGACATCAGGCCCTGCCGGCGGCTCATCGGCGCCGGGCAAGGGCGTGAGGACCATCGTCCCCTCGCCGAGGGTGGTGCTCGTGGTGGCCGACGGCTCGGGGCGATCGGCCACGGTCTGGGAGTCGCCCAGGCCGCCGTCGTCGAGCGCCTCGACCCCCAGCACCAGGACCGCCAGGATCGCCACGACGCCCAAGGCGACGAGCGTGGCGGTTCGCCGGCGGGACCGGCGGGCGTGGCGGTCCGCCACCCCGGGTCCCCCCGGACTCGCACCCCCCTCCGATCCGGCGCCCGTCCCCTCGGATCGACCGGCGTCGGCCGGTCCACGCTCGGCCGGTCCACCCGGGCCGCCGTCCGAGGGGCCGGGCCCGTCCGGCGTGACGGCCGCCGACGCCTCGGCGCCGACCGACGTCGAGCCGCCCATGGGGACGCCGGCGCCGGCCAGCGCCGCGGCCGCCTGCTGCTTGACCCCGAGGGCGACCACCGGGATGGGCAGCGCCGCGAAGAGCTTGGTGGGGTCGAGGCGCAGCTCCCGCCGCCGGGTGCACGCATCGCAAGCGGCGGCGTGGCGGTCGGTGACCCGCACCGTGCGCGCATCGAAGGAGGTGACGCCCTCGGCGGCCAACTCCCGCCGGAGGCGCTCGCAACGGGGCCGCCCGCCCTGCCAGAGCACCCGGCAGGCCACCGCGGTGGACAGTCGCCCGCGCATGCGGTGGACGAGCTGGTTGGCGGCGTTTCGGTTGATGCCGAGCACGTCGCCGATCTCGGCGGGCTCGAGGCCGTGGCGCAGGTGCAGGTCGAGGGCGGTGAGGTCACGCTCGCCAAGAGCCTCTGCGGCACCCCAGACCAGCGACTGGACCTCGCGGTCCTCAGCCACGAGAACGGGGTCGGATCCGTTCTGGACGCGGTCGGCGGCCGCACGCTCGTCGGTCACCTCCGCGACCGCCTCGGTGCGTCGGTGGCCAGCCGAGCGGACCACGTCGAGGGCACGGTTGCGGGCGATGCGCAGCAACCAGCCACCGAACGCCGCCGGGTCGTCGAGGCGGTCGACGCGCTGCCAGGCCGCGAGGAACGCGTCCTGGGCGACGTCGGCGGCGAGGCCGTCGTCGCGGGTGACGCGCCGGGCGAGGTCGTGGACGCGGTCGAACCACCGGTCGTAGAGGCGGCCGAACGCGTCGGGGTCGCCGGCGCGCAGGGCGAGGACGAGACGCTCGTCCTCGCCGCGGTCGGCTGCCCGGGCCTCGTCGTGCGGGCCTGCGTCGCCTGGCTCTTCCATGGGGATCTCCTCATCATGCTCCCGTTTCCCTCCTGGGTCACCGGGCCTGACGGGCGAGCGGCTCCCGCGCTTACGAGAGGCCGCGCCGGGACACCTCCGAGAAATCTTCCGCCGAGGGTGTAAGCGCGCCGGGGGGTGCCCCGTCAGGCGGTCCGTACGAGCCGGAACCGCCGGCTCGACGGACCAAGGAGCACGACCATGACCAGCACCCTGACCACCACCCTCCGCCGCCTGGCCCTCGTGGGCGCCCTCGGCGCCGGCCTCTTCGGGATCGCCGCCCCCGCCGGCGCCAACCCGATCCCCGCCGGCCCCGGCGACATCACCGCCTGCCCGCCCCACGTCGACTGCGACGGCTCGGACATCCCCGACGGCCCCGACGACTTCACCGCCCCCGACCCCGAGCCCACCGACCCGGGTGACGGCGACGGCGGCGCCACCGACCCCGGCCCGGAGGTCGACGGTTCCGACGTGCTGCCCCCCGCCCCCGTCGGCGACGTCGTCGTGGCCAACCCCACCTTCACCGGCTGATCCCCACGGATCGGACCGACCACCCGTCCCACCCTCGCCGGGCCGGCCCACGGGCCGGCCCGGCGCCGACCCCGAGGAGCACCATGACCACGACCCGAACCTCCGCCCAGCACCCCC